>CAXUGH010000021.1:0-15127 GCA_964250365.1 uncultured Ktedonobacteraceae bacterium | reverse complement strand
TGTGCCTGTTGCGTTTCTGGTATCGTACTAAGCGTGGTGATATCGTCGAATGCGCCATCCTCTTCTAAGGCACGCATTATTAAATCGTCGTATTGATTATGCATATGGAGTGACCTCCTGTTCATAAATGGTGTCACAAACCCTGTACGGACCTTATTCTATAACGCCCTAGTACCTATTACTTCCATTTCTTTCCATTGAACACGTTCCTCAATAATCGCCCACATGACTGATCGCTCACAGGGCGTTATAGAATAAGGCCCGTACAGGGTTCGCACCGTCTGCCAACATAGTTGATGAAGACGAGGGGGTAACGAAAGAATTCCGAATAACATCTTTTTGATACACAAAATGATGTTTAGCAAGTCGCTCGTCTGTTTGTTGGTAGTCGAGACGCCAGTGGCTACCTCGGCTCTCGTGGCGTTGTAGAGCGGCGGCAACAATTAGTTCTGCCACGCATAGCATGTTGAGCGTCTCTAGTTCTTGGCGGAAAAGTTTCGACTCGCTACTTGTTATGCCGGAGCGCAAATCCTGTATTTTCTGCTGTGCGATGAGTAAGCCCTGTTCGTCTCGGTTGAGCGAGACGTATTGCCACATAATCTGGCGTAGTTCGTCCCGTATTGACTGTGTTGTCCGTTTGTCAGCATTTCTTGATGTGTATATGTCTTCTTGCATGCTTTTGTACTGGACTATCTCTTGATTGCTTTTCATTGTGAAAGCAGCTTGTACGTCTTCGTGCTTTGCAACAAGAAAATCGGCGATACGTACTCCATAGACCAACCCCTCTAACAGCGAATTGCTGGCAAGCCGATTCGCTCCATGCACACCTGTACAGGCAACTTCTCCAACGGCATACAATCCTGGTACGGTCGTGCGTCCGTAGGTATCGACGAGTATGCCACCCATGCAGTAGTGAGCTGCAGGAGCGATTGGAATGAGGTCGGTAGCGAGATCGAGACCATGTTCGCGGCAAATTGCTGAGATGGTGGGGAAACGTGCATGCATCTTCTCTGCTGGGAGATGGCGCAGGTCGAGATATTGACAATCAGTTTTTTCGGTCAGCATCTCGCTGAGAATGGCGCGTGCAACGACATCGCGTGGAGCAAGTTCGTTTTGCGAACTATAGCGCGGCATGAAGCGTTCGCCAGCATGATTGCGTAGGTATGCGCCTTCGCCGCGTACCGCCTCTGAGATGAGGTGTGACGCGCCGTCGGCAACCAGTACAGTTGGGTGAAACTGCATAAACTCAAGGTCGGTAAGTGCTGCCCCTGCATTCCACGCTAAGGCCAGTCCATCAGCCGTCGCCCCTGTTGGATTCGAGGTATGCAACCACAAGCCACCAGCACCACCATTAGCTAAAATAGTGGCATTAGCATGAACGGTAAACGCGTTTCCAGCGCGGTCAATGGCTTCGATTGCAGCGCAGACACCGTTTTCTACCTGCAAAGCATGTACAAATGTCTCTGCAAACACGGTTATGGATGAACGCTTACGGACTTCGGCTATAAGAACTCTTTCGATCTCTGCACCAGTTGCATCCCCTCCCGCATGCAGGACGCGCCAGCGAGAGTGTGCCCCTTCACGCCCAAGCAAAAAACCATCGGGTGTCGTATGAGCATCACTTCCAGCTTCGGCGCGATCAAACTGTACGCCGAGGTTCATCAACCAGTACACTGCATTGGGAGCCTCTTCCACGAGTACACGTACTGCATCTTCGTCACATAAGCCAGCACCAGCAGCGAGCGTATCTTGATAGTGCAGTTCTGGCGTATCATCGGCTCCAAGCGCAACCGCGAGTCCTCCCTGTGCATAGCGCGTGTTGCTCTCACCAAGCTGCCCCTTCATAAAAAGCGCAATGCGTACATGTTCTGGCAAGCGTAACGCTACAGAGAGACCTGCGATACCCCCACCAATAATCGCAACATCGAATGCTCTACTAGACGGATTGTCTCTATCTAAAAAGCTCGTTACGCCGTTTTCTGAGAAAGCATTTGTCATGCCTTATTCTCCTTTGAATAAGTGTATTTTGTACACTTACTAAGCAGACAAAAAATTTAAGGTGTCATTCTTACACTAACCTCTGTAACCTACAGTATAGCAGGGAAATTTGAGAAAAACAAGTGGTTACATGGTATAGGGTGGGATGTATTTTTGCCAGTTACTTGCAAGGAACTGGCAAAAATACATCCCACCCTACAGGCATTTCTAACTACACGGATAAGTCTACACCTGCACAAGCGTCCAATTGTGATCAGATGTCCCGTTGTCATTCCATTGCGTCACGTAAGCTCCGTCACTCTGAGACATGCCACTGACGGCAATCAGTTCATTACTGTTCTGATTGATAATCTTGTAGTAGCCGTTGCCAGCACTCACGAGTCGCCAGTCATGGTCATCAGTCCCATTGTCGCTAAATTGTGTGATATTGGCACCATCACTCATGGACATATTACTGACAGCTAGCAGTTTGCCGCTGTTCTGATTGACAATGTGGTAGTAGCCGTTGCCAATGCCAACAAACTTCCAGTTGTGATCGGAGGTCCCGTTGTCGTTCCACTGCGTCACCTGCGCCCCGTCGTCCTGGGACATGCCATTGACAGCCATCAATTTGCCGCTGTTCTGATTGACCAGTTTGTAGTAGGCATTTGGATCGATAGATGGACCACTGCCACCGTTCGTCGCAGTCAGAGTACAGCCACCTATGCCGTTATCCCATTCCTGTTGGACAAGGTATGGATGCCCATTCCAATTGACATTCGAGCCATCGCCGTTCCGCGAAGCGAAATTCCAGGCACATTTATCGCCGATCTCGCTTCCACTTGAGTCAGCCCAGCCACTATCTGGAAATGGGTCGGTTGCGGCCTCCATTTGCTCGTGAGAGGTGACGTTAATGGTAAGGTCCGCATCGTCGTTGTTCGGAAGATTTCCACCTGGATTGCAGTTGAAGCTGGCTGCATAGGGCATTGCAGCATAGATAACACCGTTCCCAAAGGCACTGTGATAAGCACAAAATGCGTTCGACTCACACTGGGAATGGGATGCATCGAAACAAAGGTCTTGATGCGCTTGAGTGAATACAAAGAAGACATTATCGCTGCCGGAACTCCAGCCATTGACGCCTATAGCATGGCTCACCTCGTTCTGAATATCCGCATCGAGCAAAGGGCTATTGGGATATCCACCGTTATCTACCCAGACGGCAGCTAGACGGCTACCATAGGAGAAACCACCATTGGATTGAGTGTACTGGTTGTTATTCTGGTAGAGAGAAGTGCCGCCAACGTCATTAAAGTATCGCTCAATCAGGCTATGGTAGTTTGCCGAAACCTGCCCGTTGGGTTCCCAGAAGATGGCATAGACATTGGTGGTTCCTACCATCACAGACCCACCATTGTAATTAAGATTGCTCGTTGCAGCAGCAGCAGTATGTGTCGCTGGACGATGACCGGGCTTCCAGAAGACATGACGACCGTAGGTGCTTTTGCTTGCGGCAGACGAGGGGGGTGAAGCAAAGCTTGCGGTAGTGGGTATTAGGGCTACAAGAACAATGAATAAGCCGAGGAGAAAAAATCCTTTCTTCATGGGTTGCTCCTTCTCACTTTACATCATTATAAGCGGAACGAGGTACAAGACTAAAGAACGGGTATCTTATATAACTATAAGTATATATGTATATACCACTTTTGTCAAGGAACAGGGACTACTAAACAAGTTTGCGCCAGCCACCTGCACGGTTATTGGCGATAATGGCCTTGAAGAGGTTCAAGAGGGCTTGCAGGTTGATGCTTTCACCCTGATGAACTTGAATCGCTCGCGCGGTCTGGTTGCCTTGTCCCTGGTTGATGATGCCTTCGGGGTCGGGGGCAATGGGGTCGTAGATGAAGATGTTGAGATGATCCTTCGCGCCGAGCAGGGCGCAGATGTTGCCATTCAGCGTAAAATATGGGCGATTTGTGCGCTTAATGGTCTCAGTTACGTCGGAGTCTGCGGCATGCACGAGGTCTCTCACCTGGCGGCAGATGTGCTGCTGCCAAGGGGCGAGGGTGGCGATGTATTCGTCGATGCGCGGGTCGGTCTGGTATGTAATCATTACCATTATTACCATTATTACCATCATTACCGATGGGTGGTAGTTGCGGAAAAATTCATTTCTGTTATTACCGATGGGTGGTAGTTGCAAGGGAAAAGTATAACAAGGGTTGTATTCATCGTGAACACTATGAGGAAAGTATACTTGAAGAGGGGGGAGAAAAGCAAGGGGAGTTATCACATCAGAATGCGAGAATGCGTTGTGAAACCACACTATACCCATCAATCGTATAACCCATAATACCGTCTTGTATGACACCGTGTCTTCTACGGAACAACATCTTGTGTACCTCCTACACGATGGAAGATGTTTCTACATGACGGCTATAGCGAATCTTGTCTATCTACACGAAATGGAGATGTACCATGTTCGCCATCGCATCCATGCAGGTACGCATCGTTGCTAATGCCAATTGGGTAGACTACCTCATTATTGGCCTTTACTTCGCTGTGACGCTGGGTATTGGTCTCGCGTTGAGGACGCGTATGAAGTCCTCGGAAGATTTTTTCCTCTCGGGTCGTTCGCTTCCAAGCTGGGTGACAGGTTTAGCCTTTGTTGGTGCTAACCTTGGTGCCCTGGAAATTCTTGGTATGGGCGCAAACGCCGCTCAGTATGGTATTTTGCAGGCACATTTCTACTGGATTGGTGCCATTCCCGCTATGATTTTTGTTGCTATCTTCATGATGCCATTTTACTATGGCAGTAAGGCACACTCGGTACCAGGATTTCTCAAACTGCGCTACAACGAGGCGACGCGTGGCTTCAACGCGCTTTCGTTCGCGGTACTCACGCTATTGACGAGTGGTATCAATATGTATGCTGCTGCGCTCGTGTTTAACGTCCTGCTCGGCTGGTCGCTGAATGCCAGTATCTGGGCGGCGGCGGTGTTCATCATGGCCTACATTCTGCTTGGTGGACTTACATCGTCCATTTATAATGAGACGCTGCAATTCTTCTTGATTGTGGCTGGTCTGTTGCCTCTTACTCTCGTAGGCTTGATTAACGTTGGCGGCTGGTCCGGCTTACAGGCGAAGGTACATAATCCCGCCTTCTTCCATCTGTGGGCAGGGACCGCGACGAACAACAATCCGTTTGGCGTAAACTTCATCGGTATCATCCTCGGCCTCGGCTTTGTCTTGAGCTTTGGTTACTGGTGTACCGACTTTCTCGTGGTGCAGCGTGCGCTTGCCGCAGAGGATGAGGCGGCTGCGGAACGCACTCCATTGATTGCAACCTTCCCCAAACTATTCTTTCCCTTCCTGGCAATCATTCCAGGCTTGATTATTCTCACGGTATTCCCAAGCCTGGGTAAAGGTAGTGGCTTCGAGAACTCGTACAACATGGCAATTCCGTTTGCGATGGTTCACTACTTCCCGAACGGTTTGCTCGGCCTCGGCCTTACGGCTCTGCTCGCCGCGTTCATGTCGGGAATGGCGGGTAACGTGACTGCGTTCAATACCGTCTGGACCTATGACATCTACCGCTCCTACATCAAACGTGATGCCGATGACCGGCATTACCTACAGATGGGACGTATTGTAACTGTTGTCGGTATTGTACTTAGTGTGGGAACAGCCTATCTTGCGTCGAGCTTCAACAGTATCATGGACTATGTACAGGCTCTGTTCTCCATTTTCAATGCACCGCTGCTTGCCACATTCCTGCTCGGCATGTTCTGGCGACGTACAACTTCATGGGGTGGCTTCTGGGGCTTATTCATCGGTACACTTGTTTCGATTGCACTATGGGTTGGAGAAACCTTCATGCATCTCTTCTCGCTCGGTAGTTCCGAAGGATCCAGTATGTGGCGTGCGTTGATTGCGTTCGTGGTTTGCTTTGTCATCACGATAACGGTCTCGCTCTTCACAGAGCGCAAGACGGATGGCGAGCTGAAAGGGCTTGTCTATGGCCTGACAAAACGAGTACAGGCAAAAGAGACGGTCTGGTATAAGCGACCAATGGTACTGGTAGGCATAGCGAGCGCGATCTTTATTGTGCTAAATATAGCGTTCTTCTAGTGTCAGGGCCAGGGCATCCCCTTGTAGGTGCCCTGGTTGAAGTGACAGATGAATATTGACTATGTAATACGGGGAAAGGAAATACACTGATGAGTCAAAATGAAGCAGAACGCGTAGACACTTCCGACGACACGAAGCAGAGCGACGTACAAGATACAAACGCGACAGACGATAGCGCACAGGTAGGCAATACGAGTCAAAACGAGTCGGAAGGCATGAAGGCTTCCGGCGCATCGCATAGAATGTCCATCGGGCTTGTGATCGGTTGCACCATTGGAGCGATTGGTGTGATTCTTCTGCTCTATGGGCTGTTCGGCGGTACGAGCTATGCACATAGCGATGGCATCAACATCAATCTCTGGTGGGGTCTACTGATGGTTGTTTTCGGCATTATTATGGCTGGTGGGAACTATCTCACTGCGAGAATGCGAACACAAGCTGCAACGAAATAAGGGGTATACGAACATGGCCTCCGTCACAACGTGACGGAGGCCATGTTCGTATAGATGTTATCTCAAGAGCCAAACAGTTGTATACCAAAGAAACCCAAAATCTGGACCACTAGATAGACGAGCGCGAGAATGCTCACTATAATCGCAAGGCTGAACGCAAGGATGTTGTAAAACACACTGTTAGTATACTTCCCCATTAGGCGTTTCTGATTCACAAGATAGAGAATCGCGAAAAGGATTACTGGTAACAGCACACCATTCAGAACATACAGGTTCAACAAAATGCTAACAACGGGCAAATTCGGAATTGCCGCAATGAGGACGCTTACGATAATAAGTCCAGTAAATAGTATCCAGAATGCAGGTGCCTCACTCCAACGCTTGCTTACACCGCCCTCCAAGCCAAGAGCCTCGGTAATCGAATAGCTGGTTGTCAAGGGTAATACGCCTGCTGCAAGTAGCGATGCTCCCAACAAGCCTATCGCAAAGGCGTACTTTGCATAGATGCCGAGAAAGGGCACAAGAGCCTGTGCTGCTTGATCGGCGGTTCCCAAAACAACACCTTTGCCACCACTATGAACAAACAAGGTTGCGCCCGTAGCGATAATGATAAACGCAGCGACTGCAACCGAAAAGAACGAGCCAATATATACTTCTGCACTTTCGTATTTGTAGTCACGCAACAACACATGACGCTCGACCACCGCACTTTGTACATAAATCTGCATATACGGGCTAATCGTTGTACCGACAGCGGCGATCAGCGTAAGGATAAAGCCACCCTTCAATTGAATAGTGGGCACAAAGGTTCCGAATGCAACCTGTCCCCAATTTGGTTGTGCCTGAAAAGCCGAGATGATATAGGCGAAAAATGTGATAGTGAGGGCGAGAAACACTTTTTCGACTCGACTATAGGAACCACGAGCGACAAGAAACCAGATAAAGAGGCCGCCCGCCGGTGCGCCTATGTATGAGGGTATACCAAAGAGATTGAGGGCAGCAGCAATACCAACAAATTCGGAGATAATGACGCCTGTATTGGCAACGAGCAGGGTCAACATGATAAAGGCAGTTAAGCGCAACGGAAAATTTTCGCGAATAAGATCACTCAATCCTTTTCCTGTCACCACACCCATACGCGCACACATTTCTTGGACGACTGCAACGCCTACAAATAGCACCACCATCACCCATAACATCTGGAAGCCGTATTGTGATCCCATTGAACTATACGTCGCAATACCACCCGCATCATTGCCTGCGTTGGCAGCAATCAGGCCGGGACCGAATATTCCACCAATCATGAGCAGCCGCGCGAACAAGCGTGGACGACGCCTACTCCGACTTCTTCCTCGTTTACTTGCATCTGCCTCTAGTAGTGGATAGGGTTGAGAGGGAACGACCTTCTCAGTATCGTCATTTGCCACTCCACACCTCCTCTCTGTTGTTTTGTGAGTTTGTAGAAAGTAATAAAAAACACCCCCTCAACAAGAAGGGGCATTGTATCATGACGCGATGATAGGCGTGTTCCCCTCTAGTTGAGCTTTGGCACTATGCAACGTAGAACAGTGCAATACCGTCCAGCCACTTTGGGTCTCGCCTTCTGCCGACAAGACCTGGCCTAACCGTTGGCGTCTCTCGACGTTTCCGATCAGTGGCTTGTGTTCACACAGCCGCCTCACCTAACGAGGTAAGGTTATTTCTTTTTCGCTGTTACTGTACATCTCATAGGTAGGGGTTGTCAAGCGTCGTTTTTTTGCTTGTCCAAAATACGTTTCAATAATCCAAGCAGCGCGATGGTGCCAAACCATGCAGCGGTAATTACCCACGCGCGACGTTTATCTGTTTCTGGCATGACATTTCTCCAATCTATAAAGGCATTACCGATGTAGTAATGTTATACTACAATATATACCTACAATTACCAGCTAATCTTGATTTGATATTTGGTAGGGACGAGATGTATCTCGTCCCTACCAAATATCAAATCAAGATTAGCGAACTACTACCACGTTGTGCGGCTCTCTTTTGATACGAGAAAAGACTACAAAGAAGTTTCGACTTTTCGAGAGGAGTTCCTGGTATGAACGCATTGCAGATGGTTAGTTCATTGAATCGTAATCAGCGCAACACCTTTGTTGCCAGTTTCCTGGGATGGACATTAGACGCCTTCGATTTCTTTCTTGTGAGCTTTGTTACTATTCGTATCGCCAAAGACTTTCAGGTAGCACTCCCTCTGATTGCTCTGGCGGTTACGCTCACACTTGTCATGCGTCCCGTTGGTGCCCTTATCTTCGGCATTCTCGCCGAACGCTTTGGTCGTCGCTTGCCACTCATGATCGACATCGTGTTCTATTCAATTATCGAACTTCTCACGGCCTTCTCTCCAAACTACTCGGTATTTCTTCTTCTCCGCATCCTGTTCGGTATCGGCATGGGCGGCGAATGGGGACTTGGGGCGTCGCTAGCGATGGAGGCCCTTCCCACTGAGTCACGCGGATTCTTCTCTGGTTTACTACAGCAGGGCTATGCATTAGGCTACCTGCTTGGTGCCGTTGTGTACTTTGGTATCTTCCAATTTCTTCCGAATCTTGGTTGGCGCGGCATGTTCATTGTTGGCGTATTGCCTGCGCTACTGGTTGTCTTTATTCGTCTCGGTGTGCCAGAGTCGGAGGTCTGGCAGCAACAGCAAGCACGACACAGAGAACGAGGCATTAGTACGTGGCAGGGCATGTGGAATGCGGTCAAAAGTCGTTGGCTGCTTTTTCTGTACGTGGTCTTGCTGATGACCGCCTTCAACACACTTTCGCACGGCACACAGGATAACTTTCCGACGTACTTGCAAGGACAGTTCAAGGTCGGTTTTGCCACGACTTCGCTTATCACCGCCATAGCCAACATTGGTGCGATTATCGGCGGCTCGATCTTTGGCTTTTATTCGCAGAGATGGGGAAGGCGGCGTGCCATTATCATTGCCTGTGTCATCGGCCTCTTTATGATACCTTTCTGGTCTGGTCTCGTGACTATTCCTGGCTTTGGTCGCCTTGTCTCTATTGCAATTGGTGCCTTTCTGCTGCAATTTATGGTACAGGGAGCATGGGGCGTTGTGCCGGTACACCTGAACGAGCTTTCGCCAACGGATGTACGTGGCACATTCCCCGGTTTCGCCTATCAATTTGGCAACCTGCTCGCCTCGTTTGTGGTCTACCTTGAAACAACGGTAGCGGTTGCGTATGGCTCAGAGAGAACACCGAATTTTAGCGTTGCGCTTGCAGTATTCTCACTGGGCGCGTTTATTGCGGTTATTCTCTTCACAGCATTTGGACGCGAGGCTAAAGGCATCGAGTTCACAAAGGCCGATGAGGAAGATATCGCAGCCGAGGGTTCAGGTTCGCTGAGTGCGGCGACGGATTAGACGACTTCTCCGCTATCGTCCGGCTCTACGCGATCAACGAACTGCTCATTCTTTATGTTATTGTGGCTGGGGGATACTAGTTCCTGGTATCCCTCAACCACATGCTCGGCAAATGGTGGATTGTCTCGTTCAGCCGTCGGTTTCACCACACGCCACGAGCGGTGTTCCGGCAGGTCAACAGGTTTTACCAGAGCCTGGGTGCCAACAATATTCATTACCAGCATATTGCGTTGTGCAAGCAACTGATGTGGCACGTATGCAAACAGAGGCGAATCCATCTCTTGTAGTTGTTGCGCGATCTGCTCCGGTGTATGTCCGTATTGCACACATGCCTCCTGCACAGCCTTTATCAAGTCATCGTCGGAGAGCGCAAAGAGGGCATCGAGCAGGAGCGTCAAATGCATGCCGCGATTGAGTAGAGCGCGTCGTCCGTGTTCAATTCTCTCGACTACGCCATTCTCTAAGTGCTGCTGGTTTGCTTCGTGCAATTGCTGAGTGATGTCGCTGACTGGCAACAGGTCGAGTTTGCGATTGAAAAATCGCACGACGCTAGAAGTATCGCCGTCCTGCCATCGCTGCAAAAGTTCCAAGCACAAATGCCCCTCATACTCCTTCGCCGTCTTCGCCACGCTCAATAGACGCCCCTTACGCTCGCATATCCAACGCGCATGCAGATAATACACAGCGTCGCCTACAACGAACGACTCAAAACGCCGCTGCCCATGCATAGCTTGTAAAAAGCGAAAACAAGCCTCGAACTCCGCTTGCATCGCATCAAAGGTTGCCAACTTCTGCTCTATTAGGTGCTGATTTTCCTCTGCTGTCAAAGTCTTGTTCATGGAAATTCTCTCCTGGCAAATATACGTTTCTCTGTATGTAGCACGATATTTTTTATGTGTTTGTTGCAAGTTTCCTTCATGATAAAACATAGATTGAGCGTTGACAAACAGGAATATTTAGCGTACATATTGTAGGGGATATGGAGAGCGGACATTGCTTCGCTCGTCCGAGGGCGTCATAAATGAGGCACCCACAGATGCATCGATTGTAAACAAGGAGATGAAATACATGAGTACAGATACAAGCGATAACGCAGGAGTTATCGCACCACCACCGCTTATTTACGTTGTAGGGCTTGGTATTGGCTTTTTGCTACAACGTCGCATACCATTGAAAGCTTTTTCATTCGTCCCTCGCGCCCTACTACTGACACTTGGTAGTACAAGTATCAGTATTGGCTTGACCATTATTACGCTGGGCTTTCGCCAGATGCAGAACGCCCATACGAACGTCAATCCAACACAGCCCGTGACTGCGATTGTTACCGAAGGACCATTTCGTTTCACGCGCAATCCGTTGTACCTCGGTTTCACGCTCGCCTATGTTGGTGTGACCCTGCTGGTCAACTCACTGTGGATGGTGCTTTTGTTACCCTTTGTGCTGTTCCTCATGACTTTTGGCGTCATCGAACGTGAGGAACGCTATCTTGAGCGCAAGTTCGGGGAGCAGTATTTGGCGTATAAGCGACGTGTACGGCGGTGGCTCTAATAGCAATCCTTGTAATAAATGAGGGAAAAGATATTTTTGTTAATCATCTCTTTCCTTCATTTATTGTAAATCTTTATGCATGCTACTTACTATGAATAAATTGTAATGCATTTTTTATTGACATTCTTTTATATAATTATTATACTTCCTTCTACTCTCACATTTAAGAAGCTGCAAAGAGTACGAAGGATTTGTATTATGGAAATTAGTAGGAAGTTAGAACTTATTAAACCACCATTAAGTCAGGAACAACGAGATATCATTGCATATGATGAAGGTCCGCTCCTCATTATCGCGGGTCCTGGTTCTGGCAAAACGTATAGCCTCATTTTTCGCGCAATGAACATTCTTCTGCATCAAAAAGCTAAACCCTCCGAATTGGTTCTCTGCACATACACCGATAAAGCTGCCAACGAGATGCGTAGCCGATTCATGAAGTTGGCGCAAGATGTTGGCTACGAAGAGGATCTTTCACAGTTACATATAGGAACTATTCATAGTATTTGCAATCAATTGATAACCGAATATCGCCATCTCACTCCCCTTGGTAGCGACTATACAGTGCTTGACGATTTTGCACAAAGATTTTTTATTTTCCGCCACCTTGACTTTATAGATCAAAGTCACTACTTTAGGCGTAAGTGGGAAAAGTCAGATTGGGAAATAGCGAAAAAATTAAAAGATTATTTTGATAAGATCATGGAGGAGCTAATCAAGCAAAAACGCCTTGTTGATGACTCGAAGCTATTTCTTCATCATCTTGGCCTTGCATATGACAAATACGGAAGGCTCCTTATAGCAAATAATTGTGTTAGTTACGCGGCTCAGCTAAAAATAGCTTACGATCTCTTACATAAGCTCAACGAAGCGGATATAATCGTACAAAAGTTTCGCTATGTGTTTGTTGACGAATATCAGGATACCAATTATATTCAAGAAGGTATTATCCGCAAACTAGCCTCTGCAACAAACAATCTCTGCGTTGTTGGTGATGAAGATCAGGGCTTATACCGCTTTCGTGGAGCAACAGTTCGCAACATACTTGAGTTCAAACAAAAAGACTCTAAATGTGTTGAACTTTACCTCTCCACGAATTATCGTTCACACAAAGACATTATTTATCGCTACAATATGTGGATGATGTCCTGCAATTGGACAGACTCTGTCACAAAAGAGCAAAAATATCGAAAAGATAAAACAATTAAGGCATACAAGGAAAAAATATATTCGACTCATCCTGCAATTTTTTACATAGAAGAGCTAACACACGCTGCTGAGGCAGAGCAATTTGCGGAACTGGTTTTCTTTTTGAAGCAACAGAAAGTTATTAGTGACTATAATCAAGTAGCACTTCTCTTATATAGCGTAAAGCCAGAGTATAGTAAGTGTTATATTGCAGCATTAAAAGACAAAGGTATAGACTTCTTCTGCCCTCGTGCTCGTTCATACTTTACTCATCAAGAAGTTCGCTTACTGATAGCTTCCTTTGCCCGTATCCTAGATTACAACGGCGAATTAGCTGATAACCTTTTAGAGAAACACACGTTCAAAGAGTATATACAGAAGGATTGTCTTGAACTTCTCAACAGTTCGTATACATCTAATCATCCACTACAAATCTTGATCGAGAATCTCAAGCGCGAATTAGTTCAAGACGAGGGACAAGATACACACATTCATCTGGCTGATTACTTTTATCGATTATTATCCGTTGAACCATTTACGACGTTCATTCAAGATGAACAAAAAATGCACAATTTCGTTCTTTTCTCCGAAAAGCTACATGTCTTTCAAGCATTTTTTAAGGAAGCATATATCACGAGAGAAACACGGCAAAAAGTTTGCTATGATTTCTTCTACATCTTCTTGCGATTACTTGAGCATGGAGGCATCAATGAATATGAAGACATAGAGCAGCCCTTTCCTAAAGATCATGTACAAATTATGACAATTCATCAGGCAAAAGGACTAGAATTTCCAGTGGTCGTTGTTGGAAGTCTGGGTCATAATCATAGCAGTTCACAGGACGTGGATCGAGAACTAGGCCACATGTATGATCGAGGACTGTTTGAGAAAGAGGCACGTATTCCAGAATTCGATATGATGCGTTTATATTATGTTGCATTTTCGCGAGCAGAACATCTACTTGTCCTCACAGGTAATCGTCGCACCCCGCCTCACGAAAAATTTACGTCTATGCTTAATGGACTCACGCAATGGCCTGCCGTAAAAGACAAACTGCTTTCGTTACCTCAAGTATCAATCAAAAAGTCTATTTCGATAAAACAGCGTTACAGCTTTACAGGGCATATTCAAATGTATGAGACATGCACGCGTAAATATCAGTATTTACGAGAGTTTGGTTTCGTACAAGCACGCCAAAAAGAGGTGTTTCTCGGCTTGCTCGTCCATCAGTCTATTGAAGAGATTCACCGAGAAGTTAAAAAAGGAATGATCACTTCACTGAACGAAGACAAGATACAACTGGCAATTGACAAAGTTTGCAAAAACCTACTTCTTAAACATCCTACTCCAGAAGATATACGCGTAGCAAAAGAAAATGCCTATATTCAGGTATGGAACTATGTACGACAGAATTTGACAGAGATGCATCACGTTTTGGAAATCGAGGTGGACATAACGATAGAAAAAGATGGCTATGTCTTAACAGGAAGAATTGATGTATTGCGAGAGCGAAACGGCGTACTTGAGCTTCTTGACTTCAAAACAGACTATCGACCAGAGCCAGAAGCCGTTAAGCTAACAGACTACGAACGACAACTTTGTATATATGCGTCCGCCCTAGAAAAACGTTACAATAAACGACCTCAACGACTCATCCTCTATTGGACAAAAGAGCAACTCAGAGAAGATGCTATTATGGTATTCCATTATAGCCCAGAAATGGTAGAAAGAGTGAGTAGCACAATAGACGGAGTTGTAGCAAACATCAAAGCAAAAAAGTTTGAGGTCGCTACAAAGCCAGAGCAAGGAGTGTGCAGAACCTGTGATATACAGCATATTTGTATCAGTGATAAGACTATCGAACCATTTACAATGTGAGCGTGTGAAGCTGAAAACTTCACACGATTCTTTACATTAGGCTAGCTCGGTTTCACAACCGTCTTGTAATAATCGCACAAATCAGTGAGCATGCACTGGTTGCAGCGCGGATGCTCGTAGACACAGGTGCGTTGTCCATGACGCAGTAAGCCTTTGTGGAAGTTATAGATGGGACGCGCCTCCTGCGGCAATAGTGCTTGTAGGAGGGGATGAGCGTTGTCGGCGGTGACTTTTTTGCCGATGAAGCCGAGGCGACCACTGACACGGTGAACGTGTACATCGACGGGTAACGTTGGTAGTTGACAGCTAAAAAGCAGCACACAAGCTATGGTCTTAGGTCCGACCCCTTCAAAGCGGTTGAGCCATGCCGACGCTTCTTGCACAGGAAGTTTGCACAAGAAATCGAGATTGAGTTTGCCACGCTCCTCAGTGATCTGGCGCATGATGGCCTGTATGCGTGGTGCCTTCACTTCGGGAAAGTTCACATTGGCTATCGCATCCTGTACCTCGTTGACGGGCGCGTCACGGACGCCCTCCCATG
>CAXUGH010000020.1:24797-30162 GCA_964250365.1 uncultured Ktedonobacteraceae bacterium | reverse complement strand
AACTTTCCTTCAACCGCTGCTCGCAGCACCCCCTCAATCGCCTTGAGCAGACGATGCAAGGGTATACTGCCCTTGCCGCTGCCCATGTGTTGAATCGCCGAGGACCGCAGAACCGGACTCGGCAACGAGATGTTGAGGGCACCACTGGCACTACCAATGTGGAGAAAGCGGATCGGCACCCCATCTTCCCCCGCTTTTGTCGCCGCTATGAGCAAGCGTTCCATGCTTGGCCCCCACAGGTAATCGAGAACGACATCGACCCCCTCGTGAAATGGCTCCAGGAATGCTTGTTCTAGTGCCTCTTCGTCCTCTATGAGAGGAATGGTCATGTCAGCACCCAGAGCGGTAAGGGATTTCAGGACTTCGGGATTTCGACCTGTCGCAATGACTTTTTTGGCACCAAGGTACTTGGCGATCTGAACAGCCAAGCGACCTGATATTCCCGTCGCACCGTTGATCAGGACCGTTCCCCCTTCCTGAAACTGTGCGCTTTCCTGTAAAGCTGCCCAAGAAGACATTCCAGGAATAGCAATAGCTGCGGCAGTAACATCATCCAACTCGTCAGGCAAGGGAATGCATTGCGCTGCTCTCACTATCGATTGCTCTGCCATGCTTCCAAAGGGGGCTGTCGGCAACACAAAGTAGACGCGACGACCATCAGTAAGCCGCCCAACGCCATCAACGCCAACAACAAATGGAATGGTTCCTCTGGAACTATAATGTGTACCTGACGCTCGGCTTCGCGTCACATGGCTGAGCGAGGCAGCAGTGACGGTAATATGGTTTTCCCCCTCGGAGGGAATCGGTTCGGGAAAGTCGCCGTATACGGGCGGTTGACCTGCTTCCAAGATGAGAGCAGCTTTCACAGACATTCTCCTGTTCGATGCATTAACGTTTATGATAGATGCGTGTATTTTACACGCATCTATCATAGCAGGAAGAGGATAGACGTGTCAAGAAAGTTTGTGTATACTACACCCATATGGACCAGAACATTCGTCAATTCTATGACGCCCTCTTTGATCTCATCGGGCTGCTCAATCAGCCACAACGTGATAACACCCTCCTTCGAGAAGCGGGCGTCTCTCTTGACCGTGCTTTGCTTCCTTTGCTCGTGCTGATTAGTCGTCGTGATGCTGTTGGCATTATGGAACTGGCAGGTTTAGTTGGACGTGATCATACGACAGTCAGCCGTCAGGTTGCCACTTTAGACCGCCTGGGTTTGGTGACGCGACGTGCCGGAACCAGTGATGGACGCGAGCGCAAGGTGGTGGCTACCCAAGAAGGACTAGCAATGGCAAGTGCATTAGACGCGGCACGCGAGAGGCTAGTGCAACCTATTCTTGCACAATGGGAGGAACAAGATTGGAAGCTCTTCGTCTCGTTGCTCCGTCGCTTTGCTGATGACGCGTTAGCACTCACGACAAGTAGAAAAGATGAAGTGTTACCTCAATAACTGGAAATCCCATTCCTGGCTCCCCAAGAATATGTATTTTCACTATATTTTCCCCTTCCAGTACCGTTTTTTGACAAGAGCGCAAGAATACGGTAAAGTACACATGTTCAATATTTTTCTGCAAAACGTGTTTAAGTAGAAGTGAGTAAGCACTTATGACGACGCCTGCACGTCTCCAATATCTTAACATCAAAAGTCAGTATCAAGACGCTATTCTCTTGTATCAAATGGGCGATTTCTACGAAACGTTCGACGAGGATGCGCGTATCACCTCGCGTGAACTACAGATTGTTTTGACGCATCGTGGCGGTGGTCGCACTGGTGAGCGCGTACCACTCGCAGGTATTCCGCTACACGCCCTTGACAACTACGTCGGGAAATTGGTGCAGGGTGGTTACAAAGTAGCCATATGTGAACAGATCGGGGACGTACCAACAAAAGGTGTTGTCGAGCGAGCCGTGACGCGCATCTTGACGGCGGGTACGCTCTCCGAGCCGAATCTGTTGCCCATGAAACAGAATAACTATCTTGTTGCAATTGCGCCGGGACGTTCGCAAACTGGTCTGGCGGCGGTCGATGTCAGCACAGGTGAGTTTATTGTGACATGGTTTACGCCCGATGAACTCCCTGTTGCATTAGAGGCGGAACTACAGCGTCTTGCACCCGTTGAATGTCTCTTTGCAGAGGGCGGGAAAGACAGCTATCAATTTCCGTCGAAGACCGTCACAGTCACGCACTGCCCCTCTTATTTCTTTCAGCATGAGGCGGCACAGACGCGATTGTGTCGGCAGTTTGGTGTACAATCGCTCGATGCCTACGGTTGCGCCTCGATTCCACAGGCGATTGCGGCGGCGGGTGCTATCGTTGCCTACCTCGAAAAGATGAATGGGGCATTGCTCACACTGCTCACTAGTTTGCGTTCATATCGCACAACAAGCTACATGGTTCTCGACGCACATACACAGCGCAACCTCGACCTGTTGCAAGGGTCACGTAGTGGCTCCGTACATGGCAGTTTGCTGCACGTACTTGACCGTACCGTAACACCGATGGGGGCGCGTCAACTACGTCGCACGATTACACAGCCCTTGCTTGACCTGAATGTGTTGGATGCACGATTGACCGCACTCGAAGAGTTATATGAAAGTCCGGCACTTCGTAGCCGCTTTACCATGCGTCTACAGGAACTGGGCGACTTAGAGCGCATATCGGGTCGAGTGCGACAAGGCACGGCGGTACGCAACGAGGTATTAAACCTGCGAAACTACCTGGCAGTAATACCAAAACTACGAGAGTTGCTGTTTGGGTGTGACGCGCCGCTACTACGCACACTTGCCGACGAGCTAGACGTCTGTCCCGATGTAACGAACCTTATTCTGCGTGCGCTGGTCAATCCTGGCGATGGTGACGAGGACGATGATGAGAAGCGACTGATACGCACAGGCTTTCATCCTGAACTGGACGAACTCTTTGCCTCGATTCGTGAGTCACGCCACTGGATGGTATCACTAGAGGCCCGTGAACGTGAGCGTACAGGCATCAAGTCGCTCAAGGTTGGCTTCAACAAGGTCTTTGGCTACTATATCGAAGTCAGTCGAGCGAATGTCAAGCTGGTGCCACCCGATTATATCCGCAAACAAACGCTGGTCAACGCCGAACGCTTTCTGACGCCCGACCTGAAAGAACATGAGGCACGTATTCTCAGTGCCGAAGAGCGTATCGAAGAGATGGAGCGCAGCATCTATACCGACCTGTTACGACAACTCGGCGTGTTCTATGAGCAACTCATGACAACGGCAACGGCGGTTGCACGCGTCGATGTCCTGCTAAGTCTTGCCGAGGTCGCAGCCCATCAAGGTTACACGCGTCCTGTATTAGAGCATGGCTACGGCTTAGAGATTATCGGTGGGCGGCATCCAGTCGTAGAGTTTACGCTTGACGGCGATGTCTTCATTCCCAACGACACACATTTAGAGGCCGAAGAGGGTTCGCGCGTGATGCTATTGACTGGACCGAATATGGCTGGCAAGTCAACCTACTTGCGACAAGTAGCATTGATTACCTTGCTTGCTCAAATAGGTAGCTTTGTACCTGCGCGTAAGGCGCGTATCGGGCTGGTGGATCGCATCTTTACGCGCGTCGGTGCCGAAGACGATATCGCATCGGGCAAGAGTACCTTTATGGTCGAGATGGAAGAGACCGCAACCATCCTGCACCATGCCACACATCACAGCTTGATTATCCTCGACGAAATCGGGCGCGGCACCAGCACCTATGATGGTCTGGCGATAGCACGAGCCGTTGTGGAGCATCTGCATAACGAAATCATGGCGCGTACTCTCTTCGCCACGCACTATCACGAACTCGCCGCCATCGCCAACGAACTGTCGCATGTAAGCGTACATACGATGGCGATTACCGATAACGAGCAGGATGGCATCGTCTTTCTGCATCGCGTAATCGTGGGTAGCATAGGGCGCAGCTATGGTGTGCATGTAGCGAAGCTAGCAGGTATGCCGCTTAGTGTGGTACAGCGAGCGGAAAACGTTTTACAACAATTAGAGATGATGCGTGATAACACTCAATCGTCCTCGAATGGAACGAATTCTAGTATTTCTTATAGCCTATCAGATAATGAGAAACTCATTGCCGAAAGACTAGGGCAGTATGAGTGGCAGAGCGAGGAGGCGCGTTCAGTTGCTCTTGCTATCGAGCAAGCGAACGGTAAAGGCATAGACCTGGACGCCATCAATGCTTATGCTATAACGCCGCTTGATGCTTTGAACCTTTTGTTTTTACTCCAGAGAAAGAGAAGCGTGTCGCTACAATGAGTCAGACACAGAATGCGCCTATACAGGGAACACGAAATCCACTGCTCATGCTGGCACCCGATGTCGCGGAACGGATCGCGGCGGGTGAGGTAATCGAGCGGCCCGTATCCGTGATTAAGGAATTGTTAGAGAACGCGCTTGATGCTGGTGCCAGAGACATTCGCGTCGAGATACGCGGCGGTGGCCTACGTCTAATGCGTGTCACCGACGATGGCTATGGTATTCCCGAAGACGAATTGGAGCGCGTAAGCCTGCGTCACACCACCAGCAAAATACGCAGCGTCGAGGACCTGAGCCACCTGCACACGCTGGGTTTTCGTGGCGAGGCACTTGCGAGTATCGCCGCCGTTTCTGAGGTGACGTTGCTTAGTCGCGCCATCGAGACCGACGACTTAGGAGAAGACTCTTCCGCGCTCTCTATAACTATTCGTGGCGGTGAGATTACGCAACGCGGACGACGGGCGCGGCTACATGGTACAACGGTGACGGTACGTGACCTGTTCTACAATGTTCCGGCGCGTCTCAAATTTATGCGTGGGGCGCGTACTGAAAATGGACATGTGCTACAACTCCTACAACGCTATGCTGTTGGCTATCCTGCTGTACGCTTCAACCTTGTAATTGATGAGCATACAGCGCTACAAACAAGCGGCTCAGGCGATTTAGCTGTTACGCTTGCTGAACTCTATCATCTTCCACTCAACGAAATGCTGCATCCCGTACACATGAGCGACGGAGCGCATTACAACATTCACGGCTATATTGGCAACCGTGTTCTGGCGCAGGGCACTCGTCAATACGTAATGTTGTTCGTCAATGGGCGTTGGGTGCAGTCTCGTCCACTACAGGACGCGTTTGAAGAGGGCTATCGTAGCCTTTTGCCAAAGGGCAAACATCCGCTGTTAGTGCTGTTTCTTGACGTGTCTGCCGAGGAACTAGATGCAAACGTCCACCCTGCCAAGATAGAGGTACGTTTAGAGTACGAGAGTGAGATTGCCGATGCCTTGACGCGAGCTGTGCGCTCCGTCTTGGAGCAGAGTCCAGCCCTACCAGACTCAATACAATTTCCAGGGCCAGT
>CAXUGH010000020.1:0-24697 GCA_964250365.1 uncultured Ktedonobacteraceae bacterium | reverse complement strand
GTGGAGATGAAACGCTATCAAGCCGACCTGCTAGAGCAACGCCTACCAATGCTGCGTGGACTAGGCATAGAATGCGAACGCTTCGGCGGACGTAGCTTCCTGATACGCTCCGTTCCAAGCGACGAAGACGGTGCCGGACAAGAACAACTCGTCGCGCACATGCAAGAACTCGCGGAAACCGCCGCCGAGGATAGCACCGACTGGGAGGATCACCTGCTAATTGGCCTCTCATGCCGCTCCGCCATGCGCCGAGGACGCGAACTCGGTAGCGGCGAACAACAGACACTGCTCAAAGCACTTGCAAGCGTCACGGCTCCTGCTGTGTGTCCTCATGGTAGCCCTATATTGCTGCACTATAGCAGGACGTTTCTGATCGATAAGTTTGATTGGTAGCAGTATTCCACTGCTGATGAGTCATTTGCAAATACGATTACGTATTATATGTAAGAGAATAAATTGTGTAGGATACGTATAATGAACAAATTTTCTTTTGATCAGGTCAAACGCCTCAGTACTCCAATAAGAAATGGTATTGTTCTTCTCGGTTTCGTATTATTTGCTCTCATCTTTTTCTTGGAATACACCTATAGCACCAAACACGGCGACGTAATAGGAAGTGTTATCTATGCGATTCCTTTTCCTATGGCATTAACTATAGGTTTACTCAATATCACTCTTAATGACAAAGATACACATATACCCTGGTACAGACGCTTAAACGTCTTGTTGGGTTTGATGTTACTTTTATTTTCTGTTATTTGCCTCCTGCAATTAGTAAATAGCCTTATGAATAATAACTTGCCAGATGCAGTAGCTTTGTCCATTGAAGGTGTGAGCCTTCTGTTGCTGTTGCTTGTATTTGTGCGATTAGTAGTTGTTCGTCGATCAGTTGACGGTTTCCGTAGGGACTAGATTTATCGCGTCCGAGGCGTGATTTATCACGCGAGATCATGTCATACGTCTTTTAGACAGGGTTCGTCAAGATTTCGCTCAATAAATTGAGCAACGGACGCGATAAATCTGGTCCCTACGAAAATTTATCGTGTTGAGACTGGTAGAGACATTCATTATCTTTGTTAGTCCCACCACACGAACAAAATACGGTTCTCTTCGTTATGGCCTAAGTTCGAGTAGCGCACCTCTAGGTCTTCCGTCGTCAGCACGCTAACCTCGTCGGCTTGCCAGCGTTCTTCAATCAACTTTTGCAACTGCTCCACGTTTTTGTCGTCAGTCCAGATATAAAGCAGGTCGGCGAGCCAATCGTTCCAATATGTTGTTCTAAGGAGAGCAAGTTCCGACATTGATACGAGAGTTTCGCTTTCAGGAATGGGCATGGGAAGGCGTGTCGAGATGACGCTGAACCAGAGGTTGCGCCACTGTAACAGGTCACGCACAACGGCCTCGCCATCAAGCAAGTTATAGCGTGTATGGCGGAACATCTCGAATTGCAAGCGTTGAATTTCGTTGATCGAGTCATCGTATACTATGTTTTGGTTCATTGATAGTTACTCCTCCTTAGTTTCTTTTATCCGCTCTCAAAAAAACTACAATCTTGTTTTCTTTCTGTATATCTTATAAATGGTAGTCAATCAATGAGAATGGTTCATCAAACATTATAATGTGTTCTTCCTTGACAATCCTAATTTGCATATATACAATGATGTGTATATTGAATGTATTCTCTTCTTACTTCTGAAAGCAAAGGAGATTTTTCATGACCGTTCCTTCATCTGCATATCGTTCTTTGGAATTAGAGCAGATTCAACAACGTTCGACTTCTCCATTGGGAATGCTGTTCCTGCGGGTGCCCCCTGTCCAGACATCGGTTCCCGCTTATGGTGAAAAAGCTAGCACCCGTACTTGCGATGAGACGAGCGATGATGGGAAAAGCAGGTTAGACTGTATCGATGATGACGATTAAAAAGACGCTGATTCTGTCCAATCCAACTGATGATACACATGTTCATCGACTTGCGGCTGAGTTTGATCGACTCGGACATTCTTGGATAATCTTGGATCCAGGAGACTTTCCTGAAAATGTGTGTCTTTCTGCTTCTATGAGCAATGATAACAAGCAGAGTTCTCTGTTGCTTGCTGATGGAAGTCGGATTTTCTTGGAAGAATTTACCAGCGTCTGGTATCGCCGACCGACTCGCATTCTCCCCAAAGATGATCTGCCAAATATCGAACAAATCTTTATTCAGCGCGAGGCCGATGCTGGAATCTGGGGATGGTTGCGTGGTCTACAAGCGTTTTGGGTCAATCACCCTGATGCTGTACGTGCCGCTGGACATAAGCCAGAGCAACTTCAACGTGCGGCGGAGTTCGGGCTGAATATTCCACGTAGTCTAGTTACCAACGAGCCTGAAGCATTCAAACAATTTTATGAAGAGTGTCATGGAAACGTTATTTACAAACTGATGGGCTATCCATGGTATGTTGATAAAGACGAACTGCCTATTTCAACCTACACGTCGCTAGTTCCCCGAGAGATGCTTAAAGAAGCTCACCGAGTCACAGCTACAGCACACCTCTTTCAGGAGTTTGTTGTGAAGAAGTGTGATATTCGTGTGACTGTTATCGGGGAGGAAGTTTTTGCTACAGAAATCCATCCTCTTTCAGAGGAAACAAAGATTGATTTTCGCGCTGATTACGGAAAGCTCTTTCATGTACCTCATACGTTACCTGATCATCTGCGTGAGCGGCTCCTTGCGCTTACTCGTTCGTATCACCTAGCCTATGCAGGAATCGATATGCTTCTCACACCAGAGGACCGCTACATCTATCTGGAACTCAATGCACTTGGTCAGTTTGGTTGGTTAGAGGGCCGTACTGGAGTTCCACTGTATCATAGATTAGCAACATTACTAATTGAAGGAATGAATGTATGATTGAAGTCAAGTCAAGAGAATCATTTGTCCAACTCCTCGAAGGACGACTTGGACGAACACTAGAGCCACAGGTACGTAACGCATTCCTTCAAGTACCGCGACATCTGTTTGTACAGCAGTATTACGAGCAGCGGGGCAATAGTCTGACTTGGGACCTTATCCCTGCATCTCCTGAACAGATTTATCGAGATGAGGCACTCGTAACCCAAATTGATAAACGAGGTATGCCCAGTAGCTCCACTTCACAGCCCTCTATAATGGCAGCCCAGTTAGAGGCACTTGCGCCGGAGCGTGGGCAACGAGTGTTAGAAATTGGCGTTGGAACAGGTTACAATGCAGCCCTTTTGGGGAAGATAGTTGGTGACAAGGGTCATGTTATCAGCATTGATATTGATGAGTCTTTTGTAGAACAAGCGAAGCTGCATCTTGCACAATCACACAACGTGATGGCACTTCCAGGAGATGGCTTTCTCGGTGAGGCCGAGTATGCACCTTATGATCGGATCCTTGCCACCTGTGGTATACGCTTCGTTCCTCGCACTTGGTTTGATCAACTCAAGGTAGACGGCAGACTGGTGAGCAATTGGTTGACTCCTCTGTCAAGCCTCTTTATTTGCGTTGATAAAACTAACACGGGTGAATTGAGCGGAAGATTGCTCGACCTGAATGCAACCTATATGGAAATGCATGATAGAGGAGATGTGAAGCCATCCAAGCAAAAGATCGACTGGACGCAGTATGATATGTTGCCATTCACGAGTATACATCTTCCCAGTATGAAGACGTTACTTGAAAATTCTTCGTATAGTTTGCTCTTGCAGTGTTTCCTTCCAGAAATGAGGAAACGCTATCGGAGCATAGAGGATCAGGTATACCTCTATCTTTTAATACAAGGAACAGCTATTCAGGTCGAAGATGATAGAATCCTCATCTACGGTGATGCAGGAGTAGGACAGACTATCCAACAAAGCTTCGATCTCTATCATCAGCTTGGTCAACCTCGCATTACTGACTACCGCATAACATTTCAAGAGCAGCAGGTAGTGATTTGCATTGATGATAGACAGTTCTCACTTCCTCAGTTTGGGACGAACTGAAGGTGTCGCGCTAAATTGGCGCGCTAGGCCACTAAGCAAAAGGTAAAGGATACATCAACCTATCTTCTCAACGCCTGCACAATCACCTCTGCAATCACCAAAAACGCGAGGTCGAGGGTGACGAGAATGACGAGGGCGAAATCGACGCGTGACGAGATGAAGGTGAGGACGTGTAGCGTGGCGTCCATGCGTTTGAGGTACCAGATTACGAATGCAATGATTACCAGAATGGCGGTGAGGCCACCGACGAACCAACGCGCACCACGCCAATCTTGACGACTGGGCCAGAGTTCGGAGGTGACGGTGAGGATGAGGTAGGGGGCGAAGAGCAGCGTCCACCAGGGCCAGCCGGGTTTGAGGATTTGCAGGTGTTGATTCACGAATAGCGGCAACTCCCACAGACTATAGCCCGTTGCGACCCAGTAGAGCAGGGTGAATACAGCAATGCCGCCGAAAAGAGGAGCCGTGCCGCTAAAGCCGTCGCCGATATAGCTCATGACGCGTCCCTGTGGACGGACATACTGCACTTCGCCTAACTGCAGCGATTGACGACCTCCGCTACGCATGACGCGTCCATTGGGGGTACGTTGTAGCATTGGTTTGATGCGGAAAAGCGTGATGCTCGTAATGCGAAAATCAAAGGGACGAAACAGCAGAACGACAAACGCATGGCTTAATTCATGCAGCACCACTCCTGGAATGTTGAGCCAGAACCAGACAAGCAACCCTTTTTCGCCCATCAGCCGATAGCCAATTTCATCGACGCGCTTGCGTAGCTCTTTTCGTGACAGGCGCAGCAGTAGAAAGAGCGCAACTACCCCGCCAAGAATGAGCCAAGGCTGGTATGGGGCGAATTGTGCCATAAGTGCTGCTGTATCGTTCATGCGTGCGCTTTTCCTGAATTATAGTTAGTCACTCGCCGCTTCCTTTTGTATAAATTGTTCCTCGTTCGCAGTCATCTCGCGTGGATGTTTGCGTTGATAGTATGCTCCCCATATACCGAAACCTAGTGAGGCAATGGACATCAGGTATAGCACCTTGTCGATACCTGCAATATCTGAGAAGGCACCAATGAAGAGAATAATTGGTATTGCACACGCATTATATAACATGAGTTGTAGAGCAAGCACGCGTCCCTTGATCCAGTCGGGCGATTGCTCCTGCATAGCAGTCTGAGCAGGAATATTGACGAAATCGAGGCCGAAGCCTGCCGCAAACATAAAGAACGCTATGACAACCAGTAAAAGTGGATTATTATTCCAGCCGTTGGGCTGTAGGACTTTTGCGACGATGGTAGTGACAGGAAGGAGCAGCGTAGCTATAGTAAGAATGATTGTACCGGTAAAGATAGCTCGTGAGCGACCAATACGCAGCGTGATACGTGGCATAAAGATCGAGCCTATTACCAGCCCTATACCCGCTGGCGCAAAGACAAAGGCCATTGCCGTTGCTGGCAAATGCAGAAGCTTAGTCACAATAGGAGTCGCAAGTTCACCGATGACCAGAATAAGGACGCCCGCAAACGAAAGCTGAATGACCGAGAGAAACAGTCGTTTGTTGCGGCGAATGAAGTTCCATCCTTGCATCATCTCGCTCCATACGTTACCGAGAATACTCAGCGTCTCGGCAGCAATGGGCATATTCTCTTTCTTGGTTGCTCGTACAGGACTTCCAGACTTTTGCAGAAAACTTTTGGTTGGAATAGAGCCGACGAGCAGGGCACACACGAGATACAGCACACCGATAATCGCATAAAGTTGTTCAACTGGAGTCACAGTCACACGAGCTATAGCCAGGGTTGGCAGTACACTTAGCGCGATAGGCGCGAGCAGAATAAAACCTAGAGCTTGCGAAAGCATAAAGGTGATGTTGAAAAGTGAGAGGGCTGGCATCAGTTCGTCTTCTCCGACGAGCAGTGGAATGGATGAACCCTCAGCAGGCGAGAAAAATTGTCCTATGACCGAGATGAGAAGAGTCAAAAGGTACACTGGAACAAGTTGTTGACGATTGAATAAGAGCGAAATGACGAAGATAAATGTTGCGATTGCACGTAGACAATTGCTACCCCATAGTACGCGCCTCTTGTCCATGCGATCAACAAAGACACCTGCTGGGGCACTGAACAGGAATGCAGGAAGGCTAAAGCAGATAATGGCGAGACCAACCAGCGTTGTCGAGCCTGTAACCTCTTCAATCAACACGAGCAACGCATAGTTTGACGCATTCAAAATGGTCATGGAGATGAGTTGTGCTAGCCAGAGCCGCAAAAAGTCTTTCTTTTTGAGCACTGTAAGAAACCCACTATTCTGGGTGGCTACAGCCATGTTCTCATCTCCTTGTTATTCTTCATCGAAAAAATCATCAACGGGTTTTTCCACGCGCGGCAACACCTGCTTAGTACGACGAGCGACCTCTGAGCGTGGCAACAAAACGCGCCGTCCGCACTTCTCACAGCGTAGACCGATGTCGGCACCAAGGCGTACCACCTCCCAATCGAAGTTGCCACAGGGATGTTGCTTGCGTAGCCGTAGCCGATCTCCCAGTTGAAACTGCATCTGTTCCATAGTCTATTGTATCTCTTTCCGAGAAGGCTAATACTTCTTTCCTTCGCTCTCCACGTCGTTATTATATAAATGGTTCTCATAGATATACGCTTCAACTGCCTCTGGGGTCTGATATTTGATTGGCCTGTTTTCCGCAACTCGTTGGCGTAGGTCTGTCGCAGAAATTTCCAACTGTGGTGCTGGAATGACAAGCAAGCGTTCTCGTATGCCTGGGAGACGCTGCTCAAGGATATTTTTATACTCAGCCTCTTCCTCATAGCCAGGACGCTTGACCGCAACAAGGCGCGTTATGAGAGTGAGGATATCTGTCACGCGGTACCATGTGTGCAGGTCTTCGAGACTGTCCCAGCCAATAATAAAGTAGAGCTGCGTGTTCTCGTCCCATTGCTCATGCAGTGTGCGAAGCGTGTCAACGGTGTATGATGGTCCGTTACGCTCTATCTCGATATGCGAAATGGAAAAATAGGTATTGCTTGCTAATGCGAGTTCAAGCATTGCCAGCCGATGCCGCGCCTCTGTCACATGATTACCTGTTTTGTGTGGTGGATGTCCCGCAGGGATGAAGACTACCTCTGCAAGATCGAGTGTAGCGCGAACCTCTTCCGCGATAACCAGATGTCCATAGTGAATAGGGTCAAACGTGCCGCCCACTACTCCTACACGTTTAGGCATGAGTCGTGAATTATGTGTATCCAATGAGCGTACTCGTCCCCTCTTTTGCAAGCCTAAAAGTGTAATGCATCTCCGTACCTTGTACTATACGTCACCGGCAGACTCTTTCACAACTAATTCTGCATTCGGCAGTAGCTTGTGCAAAGTATACATTACATCTGATACGGTTGAAAGCTCGCCAAGGTTAATCCAGAAGCGAATGGTCAGGGTGACGGTCGTCGTAGTGTAGTTGCTGAGGAAGATGGTGGGTTCTGGCTTTTCCGGTACATTCTTGAGTTCTTTAATCGCGTCCAATATCTGCTTTGATGTCTCATCCTTTACAAAATCCTCTGCTTGCAACGTCGCTTCAATGGTTGCGCGTCTCTCGCCATAGTACGTATTGTTGACGACGATGCTGCCGAAGACAAGGCTATTAGGAATCGTCACCTCTTCGCCGCTTACAAGGCGCAACTTGGTGGCACGCAATTGAACATCCTGTACTGTACCGACGTAGCTCATTGTGGTGAACGTACTAATCTGGTCGCCAATATGAAATGGTCGCTCCACCAGAATGTAGAAGCCAGCCACCAAATCTTTCAAGATATCTTGTAGTGCTACACCAATTGCAACCGTGAGTACGCCAATCGCGGCGACAGGAAAGGTGAGCGAGACACTCCAAATGGTGAGTATCCAAAAGAAAATGAAGATGAGGATAATGAAGTAAAAAATTCGCCCAATGAGTGTGCGAATATTGACATCAATACGGTTTTCGCCGAGATTGCGAACGATAAGCCTCTGGATTGTTCGTGCGACGCCTATCCCTACTGAGATAAGCAGGGCGGTCCAGATCAGCTTACCGCCTATATCAAAGCCTGTCCCTTCAACAGAGACGTTGGAGATACCAAAATATTGCTTGATACGTAACCAATAATAAACGATGAGCAGTGGATTCCATATGAGAGGGATACCAATGCCAGCGATAATAAGTGGAATTAGCGTGACAATGACACCAAATGTCTGCGTGAGCCAGTTGTCCAGAACCGTTTTTTTGAGGCGACGCACTAATAGACGCCGTAGAATCAGACCTACGCCGAGTGCGACGCCAAGGGTTACTATAGTTAGTACAATGCTCAATGCTGTAGTCATAATGTCAGGTATCCGAACAGAAAAACTTGTCGCAAGAATCATTAAAAAAAGAAAAACTCAACAATCTAGTAAGGTTATAAGATGATGGAATTGAAAAAACATTCTTCCACTAGCTAACACGTTAATGTTGAGGGCATTATAACACATGCTTTGATACTGCACTACGAGGTGCTACTTATATAGGAAACGTGGTCGATGGGGGAAAAGGGCGTTATGAATAAAAGCTCCTACAGCGACAAATGTTTCCGCCATTTCTGTTATACGTAGGTTCTTATCCACAGTCGTTTGAAACATCTTTGCCATCTTGCCACTGTGTAGAGCTATCCTGAGAATTTCTCGACGAAATCGAACTGCTCGATGAATTTGCTGCCCGTGTAATGACGATTATCGTAACGTGTGTAGTTGTGTTAGTGGTGACTGTTCCATCATAGATGATGCTCTCGTTCAGACGAGTGATGCAGTGAGATTGGCTGCTAGAATGTGTAGTTGCCACTCTTTCGGGTCCATAGGAGGTGCTGATGAAAAGCGGCACAAAGAAAATTGCTATGAGCAAG
The DNA here is from genome assembly GCA_964250365.1 of uncultured Ktedonobacteraceae bacterium. Taxonomy (GTDB): domain Bacteria; phylum Chloroflexota; class Ktedonobacteria; order Ktedonobacterales; family Ktedonobacteraceae; genus JBBQVS01. The sequence goes on along the minus strand of CAXUGH010000020.1, from coordinate 15,794 downwards.
AATAATCTTAGCAATGAAGAACGTGAGAGTTTCCACGGTATTCTCGTTAGATAATCTTGCGCTTGTAAGCATGCATTAGCAAACTTGCTTCCTTCATATGAAGCATCAAGGTCAGTAATCTCGACTTCGAGGTCGTTTGGAGAGTCTTCGTGTTCTCTGTTGCTCAAAGCTTCATCCTTTTCACACAATGTATTTCAGACACTATTGTACCCTGTAACGTAAACCCTTGACAATGCCTCACTAAGATTTTATGCTATCAACATGACGTTAACGTAACATTTGGAGGATGAGCAGTGAATGAACTTATGCGTATCGGTGATTTGACGCAACGAGCCGGAGTTACTCCGCGCACTGTGCGCTACTACGAGAGCATTGGACTGATTCCTTCAGGAGAGCGTGAAGGTAACGGGCAACACTACTACACAGAAGAGACGCTTGCCCGTCTGCAGAAAATTGACCAGCTAAAGAAGCTTGGACTGAGCTTGGATGAAATACATGATGTCATCGACCTCTACTTCACTGACCCTAGTGGAGTACAACCCAAGCAGCAAATCCTTGCCATTCTACGTCAACATCTCGCTGAGGCGAACCAGAAGATTGGTGCGTTACAGCAATTTCGTGCTGACTTGCAAGCGAACATCGAACGCTTTGAGCGTTGGATAGAGGAACATTCCTAGCTTTTTTTTGTTCTAAAAGTGACGTTAACGTTATGTTTTGAACCTTATTGTTTTTAGACGGAGAAATATAAACGGTGTTCACAAGGAGAAATACAAAATGAGTGAAACTATCGGATTTATCGGACTGGGGAATCTAGGTTTGCCAATCGCAACTAATCTCCTTGATGTAGGGTATGCTCTGCGAGTATACAACCGCACAGCAAGCAAAGCAGAACCTTTAGTGGCTAAGGGCGCACAACTTGCGACTCGACCTGTTGATGTGATAACGAGCGGAGGGATTGTCGTGACTCTCGTGTGGGACGGTGCGGCTCTGGAAAGCATCGTTACAAGTGATGGCTTTTTAGAGCAATTGGGACAAGGCGGTGTTCATATCGCGATGAGTACGATATTACCGGAAACGTCAAAGAAGCTTGCGGCACTCCATGCACAACATGGTATTGCCTATGTAGAGGCTCCCATCTTTGGTAGACCTGAGGCTGCCGTCGCTCACCAGCTCTGGATTCCTTTCGCTGGTCCACAGCAAGCTAAAGAACACGTTCGACCAATCCTCACAGCAATGGGAGCGCAAGGCATCTTCGATTTTGGCGAAGAGGTCGGTGCGGCAAACACTGTCAAACTCATTGGCAACTTTCTGATTAGTTCGGCAGGATATTCTATGCGGGAAGCTCTCTCGATGGCTCGGAACAACGGAGTCGATCCAAAGGCTGTTGTCGATATGCTGACGAACACGTTGCTAAATGCTCCCATCTATAAGAGCTATGGCAAGAGGATTGCTGAGAACAACGAGCCTTTCAGTCAGACTGCGATACCGCTGAAGGATGTTGGTTTCTTTCAGGAGACAGCACAAGAGGTGCATACACCTACACCCGTTGCAGACCTTGTACTCAATCTTCTGAGGAGTGATTTGACGGCTTCGTAGGGACTCGATTTATCGCGTCCCTACAAAATGAAGGCTGTACAGTTAATCCTGTACGAAACGATTCATGGAATGCAATTGCATAGCGTTCCTGTGGGTGTTGTGGATCAATGAGGACGGATACCTGACTACCAGGAGGAAATCTCTCGGATTGGTCAAGCGTGTTGTCATGGAAGGTGTAGGTGGAATTGTTCTGCGGATCAGTCCAAGTTGCTCTTACCGTATACACATTCACGATTCGTCCATCAGGATAGCGACGTGGCTCAGGATTTTTGCTAACGTCTGTAACCGTTGCGACAACTTCTTTGCCGTTTGTATGAAGCCAACCAAGTTTGCGTCTACGTAGAATGATATAGACAAGAGCTATGGTTAGTAAGGGTATTGCGATTGCAAGAATCACGGTATCATACGTATTAAACATGCAAACACCTCTCAGAGGACTACATAGCTGTATACGTGAACACACTTAGAGCGAGGAGTTTAAGATGCTGTTAGTTTAAGATACGTTTCAGTAAGAAATTAAGACTCATATATTGAAGTATTTACTATTTTTGCTGACGCGCAGTAGCTCTTCTGCACTCAATTGCGTTCCCCCTGCTACCAACCCACAACTCGCCGCGAGTTGCCCCACGATCTGTTCGGGTGCCGCTCCCTGCTCTCGTAAGGGTGCAAGTCCCATGCTTTGGGTACGTTTTGAGAGGCGTTTTCCCTGTTCATCGACGAGCAATGGCACATGGGCGAAGGTTGGTATTGGGAAACCTAATGCTTCGTAGAGCAGAATTTGACGTGCTGTAGAGGTCAGCAGGTCGCTTCCGCGCACTACTTGGTTGATACGCATGAGGGCGTCATCGACGACAACGGCGAATTGGTAGGAGAAGATACCGTCGGAGCGACGCACGATGAAGTCGCCTACTGCTTGCTGGACGTGTTGTGTAATAGGTCCCATAACTTCATCATGAAAGTTGACGGTACGGTTGTTCTCGACACGAAAACGCAGCGATGGATGCCGTCCGCTTGCCTCGTACTGCTGGCGTTGTGCCTCGGTCAAGTTGCGACATGTGCCAGGATAACGCGGTCCATCTTCACTTCCTTGTTGCGGCGCACTAGCGACCTGGGCAACTTCGGCACGACTACAATAACAGGGATACACTCTATTCTCCGCTTGTAGTCGTTCGAGGCAGTACGTGTAGATACCTGTACGCTCGCTTTGGGTATAGGGCGCGTAAGGACCACCGCAGTCCGGTCCCTCATCCCAATCCAGGCCGAGCCAATGCAGGTCGTCGAGCATTTGCTGTGTCGCTCCTGCTCGCACACGAGGACGGTCCAGGTCTTCTACACGTAGCACAAACTGCCCATTGTTAGTACGTGCATAAAGCCATGCTAGCAGTGCGGTACGTAGATTGCCCATATGTAGCACACCTGTTGGGCTGGGGGCGTAGCGTCCGCGAATAAGAGCTAAATTCGACATTGCTCCGACCACCAGCAGGTGCTATGCTTCCGTTCTTCTGCTATAGGAGTAATGTCGAACTGCGCTAACAGCGTTGTGAGTACGCACAGGGGAAGACCTACCACATTGAGGAAGCAGCCGTCGATACATTTCGTTGGCTGAAACTGCGGATGCTGAATGCCGTAGGCTCCTGCCTTGTCCATCGGGTCGCCTGTCGCAATGTAGGCGTCGATCTCCTCTTCACTATAAGGACGCATCAGAACGGGTGTGGTACAGCTATCACTAGAAAGTTTAAGCTTACCATTCACCATCGCACACACTACGACGCCTGTGATGACGCGATGCCAGCGACCCCGCAAAGCTAGTAGCAACTCGCGCGCATGCGCTTCATTGCCCGGCTTGCCGAGAATTTTATTGTCGAGTAAAACGGTGGTATCGGCTGCGACAATAAGCCTGTTTGTCGCCTCAGTGAGCGCAAGCGTAGAGGTTGCCTTATGCTCCGCCGTCCATATCGCTGTCTCCTCTACAGGACCCGTGTAGGTTGCCTGAATTGCATCTTCGTCGATGGGCGCAACGCCAACGGTGAATGGTAGCCCAAGTGACGCTATAAGCTGGCGACGACGTGGTGAGGCTGAGGCAAGTAGTAATGGGAGTAACGTCATGTTTTATATACGCTCCAAGACCACGACACACTCGATATGCGCCGTTTGCGGAAACATGTCCAATGGCTGAATCGAGCGCAAGCGGTAAATAGGATGAATGTTGCAAAGAATGTTCAGGTCACGTGCCAATGTAGATGGATCGCATGAGACGTAGACGATACTGGCGACCGGATGTGAAATGAGGGCGTTCAGTACAATCTCCTGACAGCCAGCACGCGGCGGGTCGATCACCAACCCGTCCAGTCCTGCCGCGATATCGGGGAGAACCGCCTCGACCTTGCCTTTGCGAATCTCGACATTCGGAGTATTACGTAGATTCCACTGAGCGTCCTTGATCGCACTCGCAGACTCTTCAATAGCGATCACTTTCCCAACGTGTTGTGCTAGCAGAAGGGCAAACGTGCCTACACCACAATAGGCATCGACAAGAGTAAGCTTTCTTGCATCCTCTTGAGAATGTGCGAAGAGGATGCCTTGTAGCACCATCCGCATCATCTTCTCTGCTTGAGCCGTGTTGGTCTGGAAGAAGGAACTGGGGCGAATACGGAATGTCTCACCGCCAAGCACTTCGTCCATCGTCTCTGTTTGCACGGCGATACCCTCTGCCGCGAGCTGCTCGACAATTGCATCCGATTGACGCGGCTGAATAAGCATCTCGCCCGTTGCCGTGCTACAACGAACGAGAACCTGCGGCTTTGCATTTTGCTGTCGATTGAGTACGGGCAAGGCGCGATTGATCTGCTCGTGTGCGATAGGACAGTTTGTCAAAGGCAACACATGATGCGTGCCGCGTGCCGTGAGACCAGCCTGACCACTGCGATTGACCGAGAATCGCATGTGATTGCGGTAGTGCCAGGGAATATCGCATGGCACAGTTGCTAGCAACGGTGGATCGTCAAAGCCACCAATATCGTGTAGCAACTGCCGTACAACCTCGCTTTTCCATTGCAGTTGCGCCTCATATTGCATGTGCTGTAGCTGGCACCCGCCGCAGGTGCCAAAGACAGCACATGGGGCTTGCACGCGTAGAGGTGATGCCTTGTGTATCTCGGTAATCCAGACATGCGGAGGACGCTGTTTCCAGCGTCGGCTCCGCTTGCCAGGACGAGGTTTCAGAGGCTCCTCAATAGCGATAGTGACGGTTTCTTCTGGCAAGCCAGCCGATACATGTAGCACCTCTGTATGCTCTTCGCCAGTCCCATCATCGCTTATGACGACCTCTGCCAGTGCGTCGCCTTCCCGTGTCAATGCGCTCAGCGTTACAGTATGGTATGTGATACTACGTTCTTGTTGTTCTATCATCGTCTCTTTTTTGACTTGTTCGATTTTTTGTTGCTGGTGGGACGCTGTTGTTGGCGTTGCTGTTGTCGCTGCTGCTCTTTTTGTGCTTCGAGAACCTGCCGTATCATCATGACAATCTCTGAGTCCGGTTCAATGTCCTCGGCATTGGATAGGAATATTTCGGCCCTACCTAAGTCTCCTTTAGAAACGTAGATCATCGCCAGTTCTGCCATCAGGTCTACAGAAGAGGGGTTTTGAGCTAAGCCCTGTTCGAGAATCTTTAAGGCTGCATTGTCTTTGCTTTGCTCCATATACAGTGTTGCGAGGTCTGCGTAGGCTTCCGTCGTTGTGGGGTCAAGCTGAACACTCTTCAAAAGACTACGTTCTGCTTCAGCGTTCTGCTCTAATGAAAGCTGTAGATCGCCGATGCTGTACCATACTTGCGGTAAATCGGGTGCGATATCAGCCGCACGTTGATAGTGAGTTAAGGCAAGTTCTGCATTGTCCTGCTGGTTAGCCAAGCGCGCACGACCAACCTCGACAGCCGCTCTATCGTTCGGCTCTTTGGCAACATTTTGCGCCTGATCTAAGACTGCACCAGCCTCTTTTTGTTTGTCCTCCTCTAAAAGCAGGTCTGCGAGAAGCGAGTAGTTAGTAAAGTTTGTGTCGTCCTCTGCAATAGCATCACGGAAAGCTTTTTCCGCAAGAGTAAGGAAGCGATTATTGGCTGGAGTTGCTGTACTTTCCGTTTCATCCTCAAAATTCGCTCTCTCCCCCTCATCGGTTGCTATATGTGTTGCGAGTAAGCCAACGGAGCGGAGGGCGTTGCCGCGTAGTTCTGGGAAGCGTTCAGCAACGAGAGATGAATAGGCCAGAGCGCGTTCCATTTCGTGCAAGAGTGTTGCCTGTTGTGACGCAAGAGCGTAGGCAGTCTCGTCCTGCGGTTGTTGAGCAATAAGCGCGTCACAATAATGCATGGATTGCTTGGAGAACCAGCCCAATTCTTCCACGTCTAGGTCAAGGAGTTCGTCCTCCTCTTCATCGTCCTCGTCCTCTTGTTCGCTCTCTACAATTGCAGCCCCGCCCTCTACGACACCTTCTTCGTCTTCATCATAGTCCTCCTCGTCCTCATCGTCGTCTAGCACCTCTGACATTGCGGTAACTTCTTCGGCGATCTCTTGTATGCGTTGGCGTATTATGTCAACGGGGAGTTGCAACGCCTCGGCACCCTTATCGTGCATGCTATAAATGCGGAATTCGTCATCCTCCTGAAAGAAGGTATAGCCAGCCCAGAACCAGTGGCGGCTTGTTCCTGCATAGGTAATTGTCGCGGTTGGTAGCTCTGGAATCGTGCTACTACTCGCTACGTTCTGTAGCTCTAGCGACCAGAAGGCGTCGAGTTCCTCCGCGCTCTCGTCGAGGTCGTAGAGATCGTCAAGCTCTGATTCGAGTCCATAGCCAACATCGACTTGTGGACGTGCTGGCTTTGCCTCGGTCGCCCATGCGGTACGACGTGCTACCCATTCATCGCGCGAGAGGTTCTGGCGGAGCGGGCTTGTGGTTGCGAGCAAGTCGTATGCGGCTTCAAAGTCGCCCTCGGACCAAGAAGACAGAAACTCATCGACGATGGTTTCTCCCTCATCTTCGTCCTCTTCGTCCTCATCAAAGTCTGCGAATGCGTCTACTCCTAATGTATCCGACAGCGACACGATAGGTGGTAGCTCCCACTCTGCATAGACGTTGTTGCTCTCCAAGCGAAGCAGTGAGCGTCGAGCCTCCTTACGCACCTCTTTGGCGGGTGCGTAGGTGTTTGTCGCAAGTACTACGTCGGCGGCGGCTGTTATATTTTCTTTGCTGATAGCCTTGAGTAATGCTATCTGACTTGTTTCTGGTAGGTCGGTAATAGGAGTAAGAGCGTCTATTACCTGATCCGCGTTTCGACTTTGGCGAATGTTTTGAGCAATCGAACGATATTGAGCCAGGACTTGCTGAACTTGCGCGTCCTGCTGAGGATTTTGCTCTGGTTGCTGGCCTTTATTTGAGTTGTTGTGTGCCACAATGTCCTCTTTTCTCTACTAGTGACTAGCGTCTTTGCGGGTTTTGGGTCATCATGCTACGTACTACTTGCACGATTTCCAGTGAGGGATCAAGTTGTTCCGCCGTTTGTAGTTCGCGTTCGGCGGTGCGCCTCTCGTTAAGCTCCAAGAGAACTGATGCATACAGTGCGTGTAGGTGCGCCGATGTTGGATTTGCTGCTATCCCTTGTTGAGCGGTTGCGCGGGCCTTCTCGTGGTCTGGTCTGTTCATGTAAATTGCTATGAGTTCGGAGTAAGGACGAATGTCCTGGGCTTCGGCCTCAATAGCGCGTTGATAGGCTTGCTCGGCATCTTCAAAGTTGTTGAGTAGGCGTTGTGCAAAACCGATATTGAACCAGATGCCAGGATAATTGGAATCAAGTTCAGCGACACGTTGATAATGAGGAAGAGCCTCCGCCGGTTTTTCACGCCGCATAGCTAGATTGCCAAGCCCTGCCTCTAGTGCCTTCTCTTCATCAGGTGTGACAGACATGGCCTGAGCTTCGCGTAATTCTGCCTCTGCCTCGTCTTCGCGATTCATGCTAAGGAAAAATTCACCTAGCAGCAGGTGTCCCAACGCGTTATTCTGTGCTGCGAGAGCTTCACGTAGCGTCGTCTCCGCACGTTGCATGAACAGGTCTCTGCGCTCTGGCATCTCCGCTCGTTCGTATCTAAACGCCAGTTCCGCAAAGGTAGAACCCAGGCGTCGCAACAAATCGGCTTTATTCTCAGGAAAGCGTTGTATCAAGCGTTCGAGGTAGACAATAGTGCGTTCAGGGCTGCCTACGAATACTGAACGTCCGTATGCCTCTTCATTGATTTGCCGATCAAGAGGCAGTTTGGCAATCAGCGCGTCATAGAAGTGCTGCAATTGTATCGCTCGCCAGCTTATCTCTTGCATGAGCGCGTTCACATCCTCACCGCGCTGCTGTAGCTTCTGTTCGATGGCATTCTCGTACTCTTGAATGCGATTTTGCAGTTCCGCGACTGAGAGTCCTTGAACGTTCGCGCCTTCGTCGGTGAATTGCTGAATGCGCCAGCCATCGCGCGTCTGCTCGACGGTATAGTTCGCCCAATACCAGTGGCGTCCAGTCTCTTTGTAGATCGCAGTACCCATTGGCAACTCGCGCAGCGTTCCCGCGAGCGGCGTGTCCACGATTTCAACCGACCAGCCAACCTCAATATCTTTCTTGGACGAGGTGCGACTGGTGCCAGTAGAAGGCAACCACAGCGCACTCTGGCTACGCTCGCGCTCGTGAATAAAGCCGAGTTCCAGCCGTTGCGGATGCGCCTCGTCGTACCATGCGCGGTGTCGCTCGATCCATTCGTCGCGCGATAGGCGGTTACGAATATTGCTGCTCTCGCTGTTCAAATCATACGCCGCGCCATAGTCGCCAAGTCCCCACGCGCCGAGGAAGTTAATGACAACTTCCTGATTCTCCAGGTCAGGATTGATGAAGGTGCGTCCTGAATCCTCGCCTATATTCTCAGCTTGTAGTATAAGTTGGTTGATGGTGGGAAGACGGTTGCGAAACTCTTTATCCGGCTCATTCCCGCGCCATTCGTTGATCGAAAGAGCCTCTTCTATCAAGCGTTTTGCTTCCGCAAGTGTGCAATCGACGACATGCACATTCGGCAGTTTTAGACGCATGTCCTCGATGCGACGTTCTGCCGCCTTTCTATTCGTCACTTCGACAATTGTGTCCTTAACGCCGTCTTGCCAGTAATCGAGCAAGAAATTGAAGATTCGTATCTCACTATAGTCGTAGCCTTGTTCCCAGAACAGAGCGATTTGTACCTCGCCCTCTTCGCGTGACTGCGTGACAAGGCCATGCCAGAAGCGAGGTGCGTGATTCACATTGACTGAAATCGCTGATGCTTGCGCGATAGGAGGTGTCCATGATGAGTAGATTTTCGCGGCGTCGAGTCGTAGCAGGGAACGTCGAGCCTCTTTACGAATCTCTTTGTTGGGGCTGAACGCGTTGAGAGCCGTTAATAGATCGGCAGACTCGCTTGTTTGTTGCTTCGCTAATGCTTTGAGCAGAGCTATTTGTACCTTATCAGAAAGGAAGGTGATATCGTTAAGGGCGGCCTCAGTCTGCGCCTGCGTCGTTGTTGTGCGTATCTGTTGCGCCAGTTCGTGGTAGCGGTCAAGCAGGTGTTGTAGTTGTGTATTTTCTTCTGTAGAAAGGATTGTGTTATTCTCGTTTGTGCGTGCCATGATGTATTCTTTTCTCCTTGCGTGTTTCCGCAACGTGTCGATTGTACCACGTTGTGTGCAAAGAGTCGAGAAGGAAAAAGAAGCATTGCTGTCACAAAATAAGGCTCTGCCTTATTTTGTGACAGCAATGTTTAGATATTGGGGAGTTGCATGGCGACTTGAGCCGCTACGGGTACTTCTATAGCAACTGGGGACATTTGCTCTGGTACCTCAGCGGAAGTTGGAGCAACTTTTGTGCGCTTCGATGGCGCAAGAGTTCGTGCTGTCATGAGCAGGTAGATCGGAAAGGCGGCACAGTAGAAGTACGAGGGCAGACTGCGCCATGCCAGGAAGAGCGGTAGTACAGCAAGGAGCAGTGCCGCTTCTGGATGCTTGCGACAAATGCGCCAGTACCAGAGCAGCGAGCCGAGCATCGCGCTTGCCTCAAGCATCGTATAGACGGGCTGGTTGAAGTAAGGCAACAGGTGTGTAATACTGAAGTCAATGATGCCTACCCCCATTGGAAACATGTATGAGTCAAGCGGAGTGAGCATGCCAGAAAGCCATGCATGCGGATTCCAAAGAATGAAGGGCAGGTTGAAAAGCAGGAACACACCAGCCGCAACCGTCATGCGATAAAACACTTCTTTCAAACCATATTGACGGAAGAGCAGAATGGCGTAAAAGGGAAGAAAAAACCATGCCGTTTGTTTGCTTGCAAGTGCTAACCCGAATAACAGGGCGGAACTCCAGCGTCGGTTGCGGAAAAGCCATGCCATTACGACAAGCAATATCGCAAATATATCCAGATTGCCACCTGTCGTCGAGGTCCACATCGGTACATTCGCCAGTGCTAGCAGGAGTAGCCAAGGACGTAGTTCACGCCGCGCTAACTTCCAGCCAATCGCAACCAGTGCCATGTAGCTAAGCAGGTAGAATGGTAACACATTGTAATCATGAAGCGCGACGAATGGCACCAGCGTCAGGAAAGAGAGTGATGGATAGCTCACCTCCGACTCGAATTCGGGTGTGCTTTTGGCGCGTAGGTCAGTGTCGAGAACTGATTGTAGGTCGCTCATAGATGGGTAATCCAACCGATTTGCGAATTGTCCATGTCGTAGCGGTGTCGTCCAATCAGGCTGGATAGGGAAGCGACGCGCGAGGTCAACCATGTTAGAGTCGGTATAAGGATTGCGTCCCTCAAGCAGCAAAATCGCGGCATTGGTATCAAGCGACGTACCATCATTCGAGAATCGGGGCGGCGTGAAGCTCAACCAGATACCCCATCCTAGTTCTATTCCACCAACTATGGTCAACAGAAGTGTCATCACAAGTAGAACACGTTGGAGACGCGTTGGATGTTTCTGTGTATAAACGTTCTTATTGCGTGCGGGACGAAACGCCATCCATATTGCATAGAAACTGCCTAGAAGAAGCGCGAAAGGAATAAGCGAGCCGAAGGGTTGTAGAAGCGCGAAATACCAACCATGAGCTATCTCATTAAGCGATTGCAGAATCAATGCAAGACCAATCCAAGTAGCTCGACGCTGTAGTTCGACGACGCGACGGTTATCTGGCGATACATCTTCCGAGAAAAAATAGCGCATCCAGCCATAAGAAGGCCATTTCTGACGCTCTGCTTGAGGCTGGACTTTTCCTAAGGAGGTAGACCGCTGTTCCATACGAATGCATATACGCGTGTGCTAACAATAGAACATCATGTTTGTGGAATGTCTACGTCTACGCGCCTTCCTTTCTCGTCGAGGTACCGAGGCTCTTTGCAGGGAGATGTGTGCTTTCTCTCGGCCCAGGTATTACAACGAAGGGCAAAAGAATTGCGTCACAAATTGAGGGGAGGGTTCTTGTTAAAGCTTCAGGCGAAAGTAGAGTTCACGGTGTTGCAGCGTGAAGCCGAGCGTCTCATACAGGGAGATAGCAGAGGTATTATGTTCCCATGTATGAAGATCGAGGGCATGGAGATGCTGTTCTGTCTTTGCGAAGTCAATGATATACTGCATCAATTGTCGTGCTAGACCCTGCTTCCGATAAGCGGGATCAACGACGACGCGTTTAATATAGCCAACTGGAGAAATAGTTTCCTGTGCAGGTAGCATCAATTCGGCTTTCGCGGCGACGACATCAGCAAGCTCGCCGAGAAAGATAAGCGTGCGTTCGTGCGTTGATGGATCGATTGAGCCGAAGTACTTCTCCATATCGCGGTGAATGTCACGTGTAGGCGAGTTGCTGAGACTATCGAGGCGTTCGATATGCGGAAGGTCGTCGGGGGTAGCGATACGTATAACCAACGCGGATGAGTCCTGCATAAAAATTTTGTTTCCTAATAGAACAACTCTAAGTAAGAACTACGGTTCTTTGCGACGTGGCAGCATTAAGAGCGATACAAGGGCATAGCCAGCGCATGCCAGCAGCAGAAGGGCGTAGACAATATTTTCGCCATCGCCATTAGGTGTGTGAAGCGTGGTAATACCATACCAGAGTAGCGAAAGTCCCCACCAGAGAAAACCTCCAAAAACGAGGAAGAGCAAAACGGTACTCATAAGTTTTTTGTTCATTAGATAATAAGTCCTTCAGATGCGAGGAAGATATTGGAGCTTCCTATGTATTCTTGTTTGTATTATAGCATAGGTATGCTGTAGGGGCTATAATTCATTACGCCCTCGTGCCTGTTGATCCCGTTTTTTGTCATTGGATACATTCCTCAAATCCTGCAAATCGAGGCGCTCACAGGGAGTAATGGCTTATAGCCCCTACAGAAGGGCTTCATATACTGCCTCATGGACTACTGCACGGAAGTTGCCCCAGTCGTGCCAGTTGCCGCCAATGTGACGGCTCGACTCGTGGCGAATGTGGCGTAGGTGTTCCGCCAATGCAGGTAAATCCTTCACCTCAATCTCGCGGAAAGCTTCTACTCGTTCACTTTCATCTATTGCACCGAGTGTGCCGCCGCTTTCGTCAAGCAGAAAGGCGAAGGTGTAGAAAACAGGCGTTTCATGTTCAGAGTTAAGTTCGTAGGCAATCGCCGCCAGAAAACGCTTCACATCGACTTGTAGCCCCGTTTCTTCGTGCGTCTCGCGTAGCAATGCATCATAGACGTTCTCGCCAAAGTTGATGCCGCCGGTCAGGAGGCGGTAGGCATCTTGTGGGTAAAATGTTTTGATCATGGTCAGCAAGTGACCATTGGAACGCCGCCGTACCACCATGCATACTTCGCCGTAGCGATCAGTTTTGTTCAACGGGTCGAAGGCTGTGCTGATGCCGAGATCGACGGTGCGAACGATTGGTTCGCCATAACTGTGCGCGAGTTGTGCCAGTTCGTCCTGTATCTCCTGTGAGAGTGCTGGAAACATATTGAGATTCTTTCTTTATTGTAGCAAGCGCTGCGCGACATGTATGCCGTCTTCGAGGGCGAGGTGTGCGCGTCCGCCAACGAAGGAGTCGCCGCAGAAGGCAAGACCAATTGGTAGCGTGACTGCAAGCAAGGCATCGGCGTCGGCTTTTTCTGTAGGTAGAGCGTATCGCCAGTATTGCACATCGGTAAAGAACGGACTGATAAGCTGTTCCGCGACAAGTGTAGAGACGAGTTGCGCCACATCCTGAAATAGAATATTGTGCGGTGTATCACGATGCTCTTTGCTATACGTTGGTGCCATCTGTGCGATGAGTAGACCTGCACCCGTTGGAACACGTTCAGGAGCCTTTTCGTGTTCCCATGCTAGCCACGAGATTGGATGCTTTTTGTCGGTGTTGACAAGGGCATAGTAGGGGCGTGTCTGCGGTGTTGGCCTGTAGCCAAGCATGACGGAGAGTAGCGGATTGTACGACGCCTTGTCTAGCCGCTCGACTATTGCCTTGCCTTGCTCTTGTGCGAACTGGCTAGCCTCAACGAGTTCAATCCCCTGTGGTGCGGGTAGCGTAATGAGAAGTTGATCGAAGCTTCCAATTGGCTTGTTATCGCTTGCGAACACATTCCAGCCAGAAGCGGTTTGTTGTACATGCTCGACTCGCGTTTCAAGCTGAATGCTCAAGCCTTGCGCCATGCGTTTAGCGAACGAGGAAAAGCCATCGCGGTACGACCACTTTGCGTCTTGATTTTGTTTTGGGTCGCCTTCCTGAATGTGTCCCGCACCATCGAAGACCCAAACGGGTTTCGCAATGTCAATAAGATCAGGCGTAGAAAATTTGCGTGTAATCCATTCGGTACTAAGTTCGCTGCCGCCCTTGAAGTACTGTGCGCCATAATCGTAGGTGAAGCCATCGCGTTTACGCGTTGCTGCGCGTCCACTCACACCGCGACTCTTTTCAAACAATGTCACAGTACGACCCGCATCTTGTAGAATGTGGGCGGCGGCGAGGCCACTCATGCCTGCGCCAAGAATTGCTACCGAGGTCATATTTCTTTCCCTTAATGTTTCGGTAACACACAATTCATCTTCATGTGTCATTCGCCGCACGTGGCGAATGACACATGAAGATGAATTGTGTGTTACGCTTGTTTGCGCGTCTCTTTCCAGAGGTATGAGCGTGCAAGCATCTCTTCCGCGCTTTTCATCGAAAATTCGGTGACGTTGCCGCCCATAATATGTGCCACCTCACGGATGCGCTGCTCTGGTCGTAGCTCGTTGACAATTGTCATGGTGCGATTATCAAGAATTTGCTTGTTCACATTGTAATGAGTGTCGGCGAACGCGGCTATCTGTGGCAAGTGCGTGACGCAGATGATCTGGTGATTTTTCGTGAGTTGCCACAGCTTTTCGCCAACGACCTGTCCGCTACGTCCACTGATACCCGCGTCGATTTCGTCGAAGATGAGCGTGGGCGTTGCGTCGGCGTCGGCAAGAATGGTTTTGAGCGCAAGCATGAGGCGCGACGTTTCACCACCGGACGCGATTTTGGTAAGTGGTTTGAATGGCTCGCCAGGGTTTGGCGCGATCAAGAATTGTACGTGGTCGATGCCCGTCGCATCGCAGGCGTAGAGCATCTCTAGCTCACCATTGACGCTAGCAGGGACACCATTTTCATCGGGTACCTGCACGATCTCGACCTGGAAACGTGCGCGTCGCATGTTGAGGTCGTTCAGTTGCTCTTCCATCGAAGCCGAGAGCAGTGTTGCCGCTTTACTACGGCACTCCGAAAGTTGTTGTGCGAGTGTACCTATCTCGCGGCGGAACTGCCCATCCTGTTGCTGTAGTCGCGCAATGATTTCGTCGCGGTTCGTGATGGTCTCTAGCTCGGCCTGATCCTCGACAGCACGCTGAAGAATCTCTTCGATAGTGAAGCCATATTTGCGTCTGAGTTTAGAGATGAGGTCGATGCGATCTGCAATCTCAGCGAGGCGGCGCGGATTGTCCTCGATATCCGATTCGTAGCTACTAATAGTTGCCGCGACATCTTCGAGTTGATAAATGGCCTCCGCGAGACCGTCGGCTTGCTCTGCCAGCGTATCATCAAGTCGCACAAGGTCAGCCATACTACGTTGTGCATCGCGTAGTTGGTCGAGTGCGGGCTTGAAGTCGTCGCTACCGATATCGGAGCCGCTAATAGCACCGTAGATGAGCGTGCAGAGTTCGCGCAAGCGTTCGGCGTTGCTCAAAATTTTGAGTTCGGCCTCAAGCTCTTCGAGTTCGCCCGGATGAAGTTCGGCTTTCTCGATCTCTTCGATCTCGAAGCGCAGAAACTCAGCGCGGCGCGTCTGGTCGCGCTCGTTATCCAGTAGAGATTGTAGTTCCTTACGAGAGTTGCGCCACTCCGCAACCCTGGTACTTAATTGCTCACGCAATGGCAGCGTTTCAGCGTAGCGATCAAGGAAGTTGACGTGCTGTTCTGGTCGCAGAAGGCTCATGTGTTCGCTCTGTCCGTGAATATCGACGAGCCAGCTTGCGATCTGTTGCACAACTTGTTGCGAGAGGGCGCGACCATTAACGCGTGCAACGGTGCGGCCTGAACGGTTAATATCGCGTGAAAGAATGAGCGTACCGTTTTCTGGTATGATTCCGTATTCGTCGAGTAACGTAGCGAGAGCAACACGGGCATCGGCACTGTTCACATCGCCCTGAGCATTGTTCTCTACCTCGTCGATTACTTCCAGAAGCGTTGTTGCTCCGTTGCCAGAAGTCTCGGTAGTAGTATCAAGAGAGTGCAAGCCCGAATGAAGTGAAGGAAGAGGGTCGAGCGAAAAAACGCCTTCAACTGTTGCACGTTCGCAGCCTGCACGCACAAATTCCGCACCAATCTTACCGCCGAGTAGTGCGTTTACCGCGTCAATGATGATTGATTTACCCGCACCCGTTTCGCCGGTAAAGACGTTGAAATGGCGGTTGAGATGGAGGTGCAGCGTGTCTATGATTGCGAAATCTTTAATGTGTAGTTCAAGTAGCATGGTCTTCTTTAGTAGCCTGTGTACTATCGTTAATTAACTTTTGCGTAATAACCTGGTAAAAATAGGTCGCCGGTCGTCGTCTAAGAAACAATGCTTCATATTCGCTTTTCTGCACGGTGACGATTGCGCCATCTTTAAT
>CAXUGH010000019.1:30247-30873 GCA_964250365.1 uncultured Ktedonobacteraceae bacterium | reverse complement strand
CCGAAACAACTCCCGTATGTCCACAGCAGCCGCAGGACATTAGCAAGCTCGCGGGTGAATGGTATGTGCGCTATTACGCTCAGGCATATGGCTTGCAATATACGATTCTGCGCTATGCGGATGTCTATGGTGAGGTTGATCCACAATACGCTCATCATCCTTTGAGCCAATTCGTACAAGCGGTCGCTGAAGGGCAACGTCCTGTACTACGAGGCGCAAGCCGTGTTCTGCGCGATTGCGTTTTCATTGACGATGTGGTACGCGCCAATCTGTGTGCGTTGACGCGTGGCGATAACGAAACCGTCCACATTAGCGCGGGTCATGGCTGCACACTGTACCAACTCTATCAGGTCGTCGCCATTCTACTCGATAGCAAGCAGGAGCTACTTCAAATGCCGTCGGGCATTCTGGTTGAGCCATCGTCGATTGTGCTGGATAACACGCGTGCCTCACAGGTGCTAGGTTGGAGTCCAGAGGTCAACATGGTGCAGGGAGTACAGCGAGCGGTGGCGATGCTGCGAGATGTGCTAGAGGAACCTGTTGTGACTGAGAAACGCGAAATGGTTTTGGCTGGACGCTAACAATATTATAGAGAACAAAGAAGTGGGGGGGGGGGGAGGGGGGGG
>CAXUGH010000019.1:23180-30237 GCA_964250365.1 uncultured Ktedonobacteraceae bacterium | reverse complement strand
CCCCCCCCCTCCCATCACTGCCTCCCCCCAAACCCCCACTTCTTTGTTCTCTATAATCAACTATTGTTGTAGGCCACTCACGACACGAGCGTACTTCTCGGCGAGAGCTTGCGCTTGCTCGTCGGAAACGGATTCCGCGACGACGTGGAAGAGCGGACTATCGGCATCGGGCAATACCAGCACCCACTCTTTGCCGAGGTCGATCTTGATACCGTCAATCGGCTTTGTGCGACGCTCACGATACTGCTCACTCAGGATACGCATGACCTTGCC
Source organism: uncultured Ktedonobacteraceae bacterium (assembly GCA_964250365.1). GTDB lineage: Bacteria > Chloroflexota > Ktedonobacteria > Ktedonobacterales > Ktedonobacteraceae > JBBQVS01. The sequence goes on along the minus strand of CAXUGH010000019.1, from coordinate 29,964 downwards.
TTTGGACTCCCACGGACAGGTGACACGCGTGGTACTCATATGGTACGCGGGCAGGTCGTCCACAACCTCAGAGAGCTTCATCTGGAAGGTCGCAAGCAATTCGAGCAGTTTTGCGATGGCTAGCATGCCGTCAAAGGCTGGTTGTAGTGCTGGAAAGACAAAGCCTCCTCTACCGTCGCCACCGAGAATCACGCCCTCGCGTGTAGATGCAGTCATCAGCGCATGTGGCAACACCTTTGTATGCTGAATGTAGCCATCGTAACGCTTGGCGATATGCTGTAAGGCTCCTGGTGCCGTGACAGGAGCAGCAACGGTACCACCGTGCTGCTGCCGTAGCATCAAACTGGTCATAGCGGCGAGAAGTTTCATCCCATCGAGAACACGTCCGCGATCATCGACGACAGAGATACGCTCGGCACCTGGGTCGATGCGAATGCCGAGGTCTGTATTCAGAGCCGACGTGATGGTTGCCAGTCGCTGCATATCTTTGTTCACAGCATCGACCGAACGCGACGAAGAACCTTCATCACCACTCGTGTTCAACACGATGGCCTCACAGTTCAGCTTCGTGAAGAGGTCTGGCAGCAATTGCATTGCGCTACTGTGAGCATAGTCCACGACAAGCTGGAATTTGCGCTGGCGCACGATTTCACTATCGACAACTTTCTTAAAGCCTTCGAGGTAGCGACCGCTCACATCACTATCTTCAAGCACCTCGATTGCACCAATTTCGTCAAGATAGACGCGGCGATAATCTTCGCGGAAGAAGAGGTTCTCAATCTTGCGCTCGACGGTCTTATTGATGTCGAGACCGTACTGGTCGAAGATTTTGATATCGATGACACGCTGATCATAAGGCGAGACGCGCACATGCACGCCACCCGACGACTCGGTGTTGCGAATATAGTAACGAGCAACGGGAATCGGCACCTGATTGATGTCGTGAACGTTGATGCCAGCCGAAGGCAGACCTGCATTGATGCCGCGCTTAATCATACGTGAGGTACGATAGGCGTCGCGGTTCAGGCTTACTACAGCACCCTTTGGTAGAATGGCACCATAGGTCGCGCCGAGCTTCGTGGCAAACTCCGGCGTGATATCGACGTTTACAAGTCCGCTTACACCGTAGCGACTGAACAGGCCACGCCGTCCCTGCGATCCCCAGATGATACTGGTGTTAATGACCGCGCCCGCCTCGATCTCTTTATCAGGCCATATCTTGATGTTCGGCTGAATAATGGCACCGTCTTGAATAATCGAGTTGTCGCCGATTACTGAGCCTTCAAACATCACCGCTTTGCTCTTAATGCTGGTCGAGGTACCAACGATGGCACCACGCAACTCCGAGCGTTCGCCGATGTATGAACTATTCCACACCACGCTACGGTCAACCTGTGCGCGTTCGTCCACAATAGTATAGTGCCCGATTGCGCTGGGTCCGTGAATAATCGCGCCGGGGCGAACCTTGCAATCGTGTCCGAGGTAGACGGGACCATAGAGTTGTGCGTCGTCCGAAATCTCGACGCCCTCTTCGCACCAGATGTTGTTGCCAATATTCTTAGCGGGAATCTCGACCTCGACATGACCGAGTAGAGCATCGGCATTAGCACGCATATACTCGCTCAAATTGCCGACATCACACCAATAGCCGCTCTGCGCGACGAAACCATAGATGGGGTCGCCCTTACGCAGCATCATGGGAAAGAGTTCCTGGCTGAAGTCGAACTGCTTATTCTTCTCAAAGTAAGAGAAGATTTGCGGATCGAGCACATAGATGCCTGTATTGATGGTATCGCTAAAGACCTCGCCCCAGCTTGGCTTCTCCAAGAATTGTGAGATATGTCCATCCTCGTTCGTGATGATGACACCATATTCCAGGGGGTTATGCACATGTGCTAGAAGCAGAGTAGCAAGTGATTTCTTTTCGTTATGATACTCAATAAGTTCAGTAATATTGTAATCGGTGAGCGCATCACCACTGATGACGAGAAACGGCTCTGTCAACTGCTCTTCCGCATTCTTGACGCTACCTGCAGTGCCCAGCGGCACATCTTCTCGTGAGTAGGTGATATGCATTCCCAGTTGGGAACCATTGCCGAAGTAATCCTCGATATTGCTTGCCAGATATTGAACGGTAACAACGACTTCCGTAATGCCGTGACGCTTGAGTAGGTTGAGGATGTGCTCCATCACAGGTTTACCGGCGATGGGTACCATTGGCTTAGGGCGTCGAATCGTCAATGGTCTTAGCCTCGATCCTTCCCCGCCTGCCATAACAACCGCTTTCATGTGAGGCCCTGCCTTTCTGGGGAACAACCGTCATGGTCGTTCGCTACAATGAGTATGGGTGTATGGAAAATACAGAAACGGCGTAGCAATGCCACGCCGTCCCATCTGCTCCGCTACTATCCATTGTACAACACAACAAAAGCGCGTCGCAAACAAATCTATTCAAAAAGGCTCTTTTCAACTCCTCCACCTGCCGCCGTTGGCGGCAGGTGGAGGAGTTGAATATTACCAATCGCTGATACGACCATGTTCAACAAGCCACCGTATAAAACGATGGTAGTTTGTCTCCTCACACGCCATACGCTCTTCATATTCCTGCTGAAGCTGGATGAGCCGCCCCGCCTCCTCCACAGTAAACCCCTCGTCCAGGAGGGCGTCGATGAGCAAATCTACGTATTGTTCCTGCTGCTGCATGTGCAAAGTCCTCCTTCCCGTTACCAAAGTTATCTACTTCTCTTAGCACGTTTGAAACTCGCGTGATGTGTCCGTTTCGTCCGTCATTGGACTTTTGGTATCTCTTCGCATTCATCCTATACACATATAGAGGTACACAAATGTGAACCTCTGGCTGTTTACTGGTCAAGTCTACGAACAAAGATAACTATGGGGAAAGTGTAGTGACACCCGCACGCCTAAAACATTACCCTACTACTACAACAATAAGTGGTACTAAGAAAAGTATAGCACAAGGCAAGTAATGTTTCCAGTAATTTTTTCCAACTACACTACGAAAAACGTATGAAACTGGAAATTGGCATACGCATAGCAAAATATTGCGACGCAAGTACTACGAAAACAGGACATTTCTCCAGCAAGCGCATATTGCGTCCTTCCTCCATGAATAATATTTCACATTTTTGTAAAGAAAATTGACCATTTTTCAGAAAGGCTTGACAAGCTTAGAAATCCCATGTACAATACAGACATCGAAAGGAGGTGATGTGTAATGGATCAAAGTAGTCGCTGCACAAGCAGCGTTGTAGATTCTCACATCTTCCAGTCGAGAGGGGTTGCGCGTTAAGCGTAAACTTTCTCGCTGACTCGGCTTAGTTGTCGGGCGAGGTTTGAAAATCAACACTGGTAGGTAGTGAAGTCACTCCTGCTTGTGCAGCACGCCCAGAGCAATGACAGAGACTTTTGCCTTTGCTCTGGGATTTTTTATCTCTAGTAACTGCTCATCTTATTTCCCTTTGGCATCGACCTGTATACTCTTTCCCCCAGGTATACACAAGATATGAACCTTGAACACAATACATAGATGTGCAACGTTTATGACATTCTCTTCATGTTCACCCGATAGCTACAAACTCAGAATACAAAAACTACGTGGTAGAGCGGAAAAAGAGAGATGACTCATAACGGTTCATTCCTTAACATCGGGGATGTACGGCAACAACTTACCACCGAACTACTCGGTCAAGAGGAACGGTTGCAATACATTCCGATTATCGACTCAACGAATACAGTTGCGATGAAAATGGCGCAAGAGGGGAGCGCAGAAGAAGGGTTCGTACTCCTGACTGATAGTCAGACAGCGGGTAGAGGGAGACTGGGACGACACTGGATTGATGCATTCGGCTACAATGTTCTGTCGTCTACGGTTCTCACACCCACCTTTCCACTCTCGCTTCTCGTTATGATCGCATCGTTGGCGGTGGTGGATGCCATTAGTGACGTGTGTGACATCGCAGCAACTATTAAATGGCCTAATGACGTTCTCATAGAAGACCGTAAGGTCGCAGGTATTCTGATTGAAACAACGCACAATCGTTCAGGTCGCTTGTTTGCGGTAATGGGAATCGGCGTCAATGTTTATAGCTATCCTGTACAAACTGAGGCTGAACAAAGCCTGATAAAGAAAGCGACTACGCTTGAGGAAGCTTGTGGACAGAGAGTTAGCCGAGAGACATTTATCGCTTCTATGCTTGCACATATCGAAACGTCTTATAGAGCATTACAAAAAGAATCTTCTTCTCTCAACGCAGCAGGAGCTGACAAGGATGTTAGCGGTAGCTGGGGGCCAATGTCTCGACTGATACGAGAACGATGGCGCAATCGCTTAATGACATTGGGGCGCACCATTGAGGTGCGTCAGGGTGATACCGTTTTGAGCGGTATCGCGGAAGACGTGGATGATACCGGAGAACTGTTCCTCCGACGTCATTCTGGTGAGCGTGTCAGCATTACGTGGGGTGATATTGGATACCCTACAGTAGATGACACAAAATAAACGTGTGGCAGAGAAAAAGGAAGCCACATAGAGGGGACACAGACATGGAAAATTCAGACGTATTCCTCACGGACGATGGTAGGCAATTTGCGGTAACTCAACTAGAATTTCTACGCACCACAAAGCGGGCGGAGGTCGCTCAGTATTTGCAGGATGCAAAAGAATCGGGCGATGTCATCGACAACGCTGCCTACGAGGACGCCAAGAGTGAGCACGCACGTCTTGAAAATCGCATCTACGAGCTAGAGCAGATGCTGCTGAGAGCAAAAACTATCAGTCGTTCTCTCGGCAGCGAGGTGTCGCTTGGTTCAGTACTCCGTCTTGCAACCATCGACAAAGAATACAACTACACCATTGTTGGCGCGTTCGAGGCCGACCCCAGAGCTGGGCGTATCTCGAACGAGTCGCCAGTCGGGAAAGCACTGCTGGGTCATAAAGTAGGCGATCAGGTGATTGTCTCAACCCCCGGTGGTGTGAAGGAATACACCATTCTTTCTATCGCGTAAGATAGACTCGCGTAGATACGCGAGAACAAGGGCAATGGGATAACACAATGTTCCCATTGCCCTTGTTCTCGCGTTTTTTGTTGTATGTCTATCCAGGAAAAGAAAACGATGTTACAATAGGGCGCGAAGAGCAGGCAGAATACATTACTATTCTGCTTGTCATATCGTGCGGGAGGAAAAACGAGAACTACTATGCCAGATGAACGAGAGACACGCATTCAACGTCTCTATGACCTGCGGGAACAGGGCATCAATCCCTATCCCAATACGGCGGAGCGAACACATACAATAGCCGAGGTGCTAGAGCATTTCGACGAATTTCAGCAAGAGGGCGAGGCTGGCTCCTATACATTAGTTGGGCGCATTCGCCTTATGCGTAGACAAGGCAAAATTGCTTTTATCTGGATCGAGGATGGTACTGGACGCATACAGACCTACTTCGCCATTAACGATGTTGGTGAAGAGGCGTATAAGTTGGTGAAGATGCTGGACCTCGGCGACTTTATCCAGGTGAATGGGTATCTATTCACAACAGCTAGAGGCGAACGCACGCTTCATGTGCGAACGTTTCGCTTACTGGCAAAGGGCATACGTCCACTACCAGAGAAGTATCACGGGCTTGAGGATAGAGAGACCCGACAGCGCAAACGCTACCTTGATTTGATTGCGAACGGCGATGAGGTCAAGCAGGTATTCGAGACACGTAGCCACACGATTAGCGCACTGCGCCGCTATCTGGATACACACGAATATATCGAGGCCGAAACACCTATACTACAACCATTGTACGGAGGCGCGACGGCTCGCCCATTTGTGACTCATCATAATACGTTGGACCGCGACCTCTACTTACGCATCGCGGTTGAGCTATATCTCAAACGCTTGATTATAGGTGGCTTCGAGCGCGTGTATGAAATAGGGCGCAATTTCCGCAACGAAGGTATCGACCGTAGCCACAATCCTGAATTTACTATGCTAGAGTTTTATCAGGCATATGCTGACTATAACGATATGATGAAGATTGTCGAGGAAATGGTTGCCTTTGTCGCGCAAGAGGTACATGGCTCGCCACGCATTACCTATCAAGGAACGGAGATCGACCTTACACCGCCCTGGCCTCGCATGCGCCAGACCGATGCCATCGCGGAATTTACAGGCATCGACGTGCAACGCTTTACAGACCGCGACGCCCTCGCCGCTGAAATGCGTGCCAACGGCTACGAGGTTGATCCGACACTTGGTTGGGGTCGCTTGGTCGATGATCTCATGAAGGCAATGTTCCGTAAGGGTATTCCAGCCCTCAAACAAGCCCTCTTCCTGACGGACTATCCGCTAGACATATCGCCACTGGCGAAGCATCACCGTAGCACAGTGGGACTGGTCGAACGCTTCCAACCGTTCGTCGGTGGCTTAGAGCTTGGTAACGCCTTCACTGAGTTGAACGATCCACTCGATCAACGCGCTCGCTTCGAGGATCAGGCACGGCAACGCGCACAGGGTGACGACGAAGCCCAGGTACTCGACGAGGACTTTTTGGAGGCAATGGAGACAGGCATGCCTCCCACTGGCGGCGTCGGCATTGGCGTTGACCGCCTCGTCATGCTCATGACGGACCAAGAGTCGATCCGCGACGTGATTCTGTTCCCGACGATGCGTAAAACCGCCGAGGAGCAATAATAGTCGTTACTCGACAGGTAGTAGGAAGCGGTGTACCACGTCCTTGTTAGGACAGTACTGTCCTAACAAGGACGTGGTACAT
>CAXUGH010000019.1:0-23170 GCA_964250365.1 uncultured Ktedonobacteraceae bacterium | reverse complement strand
CCGTTTCTATCCACATTACTGCCAAAAACATCGTGGTTTAACACCGCTTCCTACTACTTGCCCCTACTCATTTGCATTATGCTTTCTGCATGTTATAACAACTCTTCCTGCTCAGCCTCCGATTTTGCTTTCTCTCTTCTAGGAGTTGCAAACGTCTCCGCCACTGTCGTTGGTGGCATAGCAATCTTTTTCCCCGACAAAATGTCCTCAATCGTAAGAATCTGAATCTTTGGAAAGTCTCCCCATGTATCAGAGCGGAACAAACCTTTTTTCGCAGCCCAGTCAAGCATCGGCTTTGTAGGAGGTTCTAGCGTAATGAACAAGCCAATAGCCGCCTTCTGCTCGTCTACCACATCACCGAGAGAACGCACCATCTCTACATTGACATTTTTACCGCCTTTGACGGACACAATCACCTTGCCGAGTTTGCTTCCTGTATCCCTAAAGAAAATCATACCATCCTTGCCACCATCGGCACCTTTTTTCCCTTTTCCAGGCTCCGTCCCTTCGCCCGTAGGTTTTGCCTTTACAAGAGATAGTGCCCACCATTCAAACTGATGTTTATCATCAAGTGCAAGTTGACGGGCACCATCGACATCTTTGGGTTCACCGATGGTGATAAACTGAATATTGGGAAATGCAGTGGTCAAGCGATATTTGATCAGACTGATAGCGATACTTGTGATATCAATGCCAATCCACGAACGTTCCAACTTTTGCGCGGCATGAACAGCGGTACCACATCCACAGAATGGATCAAGTACGACATCACCTTTGTTGGAGGCCAATTGTATAATTCTTTCGAGTAGAGCAAGTGGTTTTTGAGTGGGGTAGCCGAGACGTTCTTTTGCCTTTGAGCCGATTGGACCAATATCATCCCAGCTATCTTGAAGTGGATTGCCTAGCATTTCGTCAAGATAGCGTTTGTAGCGTGGCACCACTCCTGGCTTCTCTTGCACAACGCGCCCTGATAAAATCAGATCTTTCATATTTTGTTGACTGTAACGCCAGTGTCGCACAACTCCCATCACTTCATATGAGGGATTTCCTTTATCTTCACCGCCGGGACCTGTAAGATTATCTAAACCGTATCGTCTTCCTGTCCCTTGCTCAATATGTCTATAGAAGTCTTCAACGTACTCTTTATCATATGGAATATACAAAGGATTCCAGGTGAAATTCTCGCTTTTGCTATAGAAAAGAATAATATCTGTGACACGCCCTAAACCTTTTCGCCCCTGTTTGCCATCGCTATGAGCACTTGTACGTTTCCAGGTAATATTACTTCTATAATTTTCTATTCCGAAAACTGCATCCAACACAATTTTCAGATAATGGCTTGCAGTGGTATCGCAATGGAGGAATAGGCTACCTGTACGCTTGAGAACACGCCTTAACTCAACAAGACGCGGTATCATCATCACAAGATATGCAGATAAATCATTCTTGCCAACTAGATCGACAATGGCGTTTGCTGCCTCGATTACTTTTGCGGAGCTATGTTCAGGAATATCACGCTGTAATATATACTCGCTACTTGCGCCCCAATGCCATGTATCCTTGAAAGCGTTTATCTGTGCCTCACTTCCTTGACCCTTCGTGTTTCTAAAAATAACAGAATAGTCTTGTTTCGAGTTAAATGGAGGGTCAAGATACACTAAATCAACGCTTTCGCTGGCGATATGTTTGCGTAGCATATCAAGGTTGTCACCATAATACAGTTGATTTGCCATACTGCTCCAACAAAATACTATTTTTAACCATCGTATTGTGCGCTCATTGTAGAGGAGGACACGAAGCACGTCAAGTATTTTCTATCGTTCTCTCAACCCAAAAAGCTTGCATTTGTCTCTACATTTAGCTATGCTTCATCCAAATAAAGCTATATTCGGAGTATTTATTGTGAATTTTCGTAAAGTTCTCTATCGTATGCAAGATAAGGCACAACAAGCACTGGACATTGTATTTCCCCCACAATGTGCTGGCTGCCAACAAAGCGGCACGATTCTCTGCGCTACCTGTTTCGCACGAATGCAACCGACTATACTGTTACCATACAGGCAGGAGTGGCAAGCGTTATATGGACTGGTGGCGTTGAACTCCTATTATGACCCGCTTCGCACTTGCATTCACGCATTGAAATACGAAGGTGTAACGAAACTTGCTGAGCCATTAGGAATGTTGCTCGCACAGACGTACCTTCGCTATAATTTAGACGCGGATATGTTTCTCTCTGTTCCCTTGCACAACGAACGCTACAAGCAACGCGGCTACAATCACGCTCATTTACTAGCTCAGGTGTGCGCTACTATGCTCGAAGTCCCTTTGCGAGAGGATATATTGGTTCGGTCACGCGCGACTTCCGCACAGGTAGGATTAAGTGCCTATGAGCGACATCAAAACGTCACAGGTGCATTTTCTTATGTAGCTACAACTGAAAGTCTCTACAATCGTAACATTATTATCATAGACGACGTTTGTACAACGGGCGCGACGCTTGACGCATGCGCCGCGACACTTCTTCGCGCTGGGGCTGCCTCAGTAGGAGGTTTGGTTCTCGCAAGTTCCGCAATGTGAAGAATTATTATTTCATGACGTATACAAGAAGGGCTGCTTGCAGACGTATTACAGGTAGGAGAAATATTTTTATGAATCGTGAAATGAAGCATATCAACGTGTTGGCGGGCGAGATTGGCTTTCGTGTGGCAACAACCGAGGGTGAGCATCGCGCGGCAAACTACGTGGAACAAGAGATGCAGAGCTATGGCCTACAGGAGATACGACAAGAACCATTTCCCTGTGCAACCGAGTCCATGAGCGGTATTTTCCCTTATCTCTACACCATACTTGGCTCAAGCCTGATTGCTCCATTTGTGCCATTGCTCGGCCTCTCAGGTCTGATCGCCTCACCCGTCGGTTTAATGAGTGAGCTACGCACAAGTAAAGGACCTGTGACATGGCTCACAAGAAGAGGCACTAGCCACAACGTCATTGGTATTCTCCCTGCTCGCGGTGAACGCAAAGCTCATATTGTGCTATTGACACATTATGACGCAGTACGTGTGCGTAACTTTATGCAGCCACATGAAGGCAAGTCGCCGAATCGCTTTCTCATGCCACTACTCAGCCTCTCTTACTTCACCGCCATTGGTTCGAGCATTCTCAACGTTATCGCACGTCGCCGCAAGAGCAAAAAATTGGCACGTACAACACAGGGCATTTCGGGAGCTGCCGCCGCTGCATTGCTCACACTCGGATCACCACTCCTTCTAGGAGAGATGGTAAAGGGCATTGATGGCGAAGGTGCCAATGACAACGCAAGCGGTGTCGCAGTGTTGTTGAGCCTTGCGGAACAGATGATACAAACGCCGCTTGAGAACACAGAGGTATGGTTTGTGGCAACGGGCGGCGAAGAGATTGGGCTGGTAGGTGCGCGTGCCTTCGCTGAAAAGCACGGCAAAGAGTTGAAGGATGCCTACTTCTTCGCCGTCGATACCGTCGGCAAAGGGCGCATTCATTATACTGTACAAGAGAACTTTCTTGGTCGCGCCGATGTCGCACACGATGTCGTTGATATTCTTGTCACGGCGTCCGAGAAGGGACAGCACGGCGCGATACCATACATGCTGCGTGCGGGAGGAACAGATGCAGGCGCGATGCTCGCCAAACATTTCAAGGCGGCTTCAATCAGTTGCCTGATAAAAGATGGCAAGTTTCCTGAAATCAACTGGCCTACCGATACGCGTACCTATGTCGAGCCGGAGACGCCAGCAAAAGTTACAGCATTTATGAAAGATGTGTTACAAGAGATTGATCATCGAGTATGTTATAATAAGGAGTACAAAAATTCTGTAGCTAGTAAGTCGTAGTATTTTATGAGTAGCCAAATGAGTACACACAGCAATATCGCCTTAGCAACAAACGTCTCGTACACACAGCATAGTAGAGGGGAACCTCGATATGACAAGCAATAGGAAATGGCTCAGACCGAGCATTTTCTGGCTACTGCTCACACTCGTTGCGGTGGGCATTGTAGTCTACATCTTTCGCCCTCAAACAGACACACAATCAGTGAATGTGTCTACCATACTTGTTGACATAAAAACAGATATCGCCAAAAACCAGCAAGACCAACTTACCGTTGCCGACAATACCATCACACTTACCAGAGGCAACAAGTCCGATGCTCCCCAGGAGACCGCGACGGTTAATAGCAGTTTTGACATTACTAAGGTCTTAAAAGATAATAACATCGACTACTCCAACACGCGTCTATTAGTCTTGCAATATAATCCCCCCAATCCGCTTTGGGGCTGGCTAGGTGCGCTTGTTGGCATATTGCCGTTTCTCTTCTTTGGTGGTTTACTTCTCTTCATGATGCGACAGGCGCAAGGCTCGAACAATCAGGCGATGTCGTTTGGCAAGAGCCGCGCACGCATGTTCACCGGTAGCAAGACCACCGTTACCTTCGCGGATGTCGCGGGCGTTGAAGAGGCCAAGCAAGAGCTACAGGAGATTGTCGAATTTCTCAAATATCCCGAAAAGTTTGTGGCACTGGGAGCGCGTATTCCCAAAGGTCTGCTCCTGGTTGGTCCTCCTGGCACTGGCAAGACGCTCATCTCGCGTGCTGTAGCTGGAGAGGCAGGGGTACCGTTCTTTAGCATTAGCGGCTCCGAGTTCGTAGAGATGTTTGTCGGCGTCGGCGCAAGCCGTGTACGCGACCTCTTCGATCAGGCCAAGCATAACAGTCCGTGCATCGTGTTTGTCGATGAAATCGACGCGGTAGGCCGTCAGCGTGGTGCTGGACTCGGCGGCTCACACGACGAGCGCGAACAGACGCTCAACCAGATACTCGTCGAGATGGACGGTTTTGATACCAACACCAACGTTATCGTGATTGCCGCCACCAACCGCCCCGACGTGCTAGACCCTGCTCTACTGCGTCCTGGTCGCTTCGACCGTCAGATCGTGCTGGATCGCCCCGACATTCGAGGGCGCATCGCTATTCTCAACGTTCACGCCAAGGGCAAGCCGCTCGACCCCAGCATCACGCTTGATACGTTAGCCAAACAGACACCAGGATTTTCGGGTGCCGACCTCTCGAATCTGTTGAACGAGGCGGCGATACTTGCGGCGCGACGTGGTAAGCGTCGAATTGGTATGAGCGAGCTTGAGGAGGCGGTTGATCGCGTGGTCGCAGGACCTGCACGTAAGAGTCGTATTATCAGCGAACGCGAAAAGTCGATTACCGCCTATCACGAGATAGGGCATGCACTGGTCGCGCGTATGTTGCCGAACACTGATCCAGTGCATAAGGTCTCGATTGTGGCACGTGGTCAGGCTGGTGGCTTCACCATGCTCTTGCCAACGGAGGATCGCTACCTGTGGAGCAAGCCGCAGTTCGAGGATATGCTGGCCTATGCATTAGGTGGTCACGTCGCTGAACTCTTGATCTTTGGTGAGGTGACGACAGGAGCATCAAACGATATTGAGCGCGTCACCAAGATTGCGCGTTCAATGGTTACTGAATATGGTATGAGCAACCGCATTGGACCAATTGCGCTCGGTCACAAAGATGAGCTAGTCTTCCTAGGACGCGACTTCGGAGAGCAGCGCAATTACAGCGAACAGACGGCACGCGAAATTGACGAAGAGGTGCGCCGCATTGTGCAAGAGGCGTTCGACAAGGCGTACAATGTTCTGAGTCAGAACAAGACGCGCCTGATTATGATTAGCGAACGGCTCATCAAAGAGGAAACACTCGAAGGTCCGCTCTTCGAGTCGCTCTTCAACCAACAGGTCGGCGACGAGCAATACGAATCGCCCTCCGTTCTCGCAGGAATCCCCGAAGTGAGCGTCAGCGGAAATAACAGTGAGCAGAAAAGCTTGCCTCGTCCCAGCACACCTGCCGCCTATCAACAACCTCGGCAAATTCAACCACCTTAAACCGGGACAGGCGCGTAAACGGATGCGAGCAGGGATGTGTGACGCGTCACACATCCCTGCTCGCATCCGTTTTTTACTCTGCCAATGAGAATGTCAATATGAATTTCGTAGGGACCAGATGTATCGCGTCCGAGGCGCAATTCATTGCGCGAAATCCTTATCAATCGTGTCTGAAAGCTGTATCAGAACGATCTCGCGTGATAAATCACGCGGCGGACGCGATAAATCTGGTCCCTACGAAGTGGTGTCGTATAATAGGTTGTGAAAAATATTCGTGATAGAGACCAGGAGCAAAATCATGGCAGATTCGGATAACCTCCCGATGGATGAGTTAGAGCAAGAAGATTTTAGAGAGTTGCCCGTTGTGTATACGTTGCCCGATATGGAAGGGGCAATTGTGCGACCAGACATCGTATACAAAAGCGATGCATCTGGTGATTTGCTGATGGATGTCTATTATCCCACCGACTACGAAGGAGAAACGCGTCTACCCGCAGTCATTTTTGTGCATGGCGACGCCTCACCTGAATATTTGAAGAATGCGAAGGACTGGGCGAGCTATGTCTCATGGGGTCAACTTGCGGCTGCATCTGGCCTCGTTGGTATCACCTTCAATCATCGCTCCGCCGAGATGGGAGAAAAACTTTACGAAGCGGCGCAAGATGTGGACGATCTCATTCGCTACGTGCGCGACAATAGCAAATCGTTGGGTGTCGATGCCAATTCGCTAGCCATTTGGACATGTTCAGCAGGAACACCCTTTGGCCTACGTTCCGCATTACGCGACGATGCTAGCTACATCCGTTGCATTGTTTCCTACTACGGTGTTGCTGACCTTGCGGTCTACTATGAAGCAGACAGCACACTACCACATCTCTCCGACGAGGTACTCAATGAATTTTCCGCACCGCACCGCCTGAGCAAGAGAGTCAATACACCTCCTCCCATGCTGATTGTCCGTGCTGGACTCGACGCCCCTGAACTCAACAAATCCATTGATCGCCTCCTAACGGCTGCGATTGCGAAGAACGTCAGTCTCGACTTCATGAATCACACAACGGGTCATCACGCCTTCGACATTCTCGACGACAATGTACGCACTCACGAGATTATCCGCACTACGCTGGATTTCATGAAGACGCACTTGCTGGAACGTTAGCACATATCAGGACTTACAATGAATATCGAAGAGCTTGATGAGCTAGCAAAGAAACGCGTGGTCTATACCATAGATGGTATGGAACGTATTCCCGCAACGAGGAACATTACATATAAGACAGTCGGCGACACTACTTTATGTTTGGACGTATACTATCCTCTCAACATGAAAGAGGGTAGAATATGTCCAGCGGTGCTTTTTGTTCATGGAGGTGGGCCACCAGAACGTGTGGAACAAGGGAAAGATATGCAATCCTTTGTTTCATGGGGTCAGCTCGTAGCATCATCAGGACTCATAGCGGTGACGTTTAGTCATCGCCAACTTTGGACACTTACTCAGCTAGAAGATGCTCGAAGCGACATTGACAACTGCATAGACTACATCCTCGCACATGGCACGTCATTAAGCATAGACACTAACGCGCTCTGCATTTGGTCTTGCTCATCTGGTACTTTGCATAGCTTACAGAGAATGCTACGAGACGCACCTGCGTACATTCGATGCGCGGTTGTCTACTATGGTTTACTAAGCTTGCTGAACAAGAAATATTATACGTACACCTCAGATGAAGAGGAGGAAATCAAAGAGTTTTCAGCACTCCATCATTTACTGGAAACAGACAAAACCATTGCACCTCTATTCATAGCCAGAGCAGGTTTAGACAACGATTATCTTAATGATGCGCTTGACACGTTTGTAGAAGAGGCGATTGAGAAAAACGCTCCTCTCACATTCATGAACCATCCAACGGGTATACATGGATTTGATATACTAAATGACGATGAACAATCACGTCAAATTATCAAAGCAACGTTGAAGTTTATGAAAACTCACCTTACATAGAGAGAAGGTCATATCTCATGGCACGTTCAGAAATCTATCCCGAACGTTTCTTCGAGGTGCAGCTTATCTTCGCTCGTAAAGTTGCCGAGGTTACGGGACGCTCATTCGAGGATGCGGTACTCCACAATACCGCGATGTATCGCATCTTCGGCCTCGATTGGAGTGCAGACCCCACTCACCCTACGTGGCTGGCATATGTCCGGACGCTACGATCAGATAAGGAGCAGGGTGCCGAAGAAACGTACCGCTATTATTTGTCAAAGTATGACGAACTCCCAAAATCAAATGGATTACGTCATTGGGGCTGTTTCTCACATGAATATCTCCCCGACGAGCATAGAATAATGATACATTTCTCTAATCAAGACTTTACAGGATATGGTCCACTCAGCCATCAA
The DNA here is from genome assembly GCA_964250365.1 of uncultured Ktedonobacteraceae bacterium. GTDB lineage: Bacteria > Chloroflexota > Ktedonobacteria > Ktedonobacterales > Ktedonobacteraceae > JBBQVS01. The sequence goes on along the minus strand of CAXUGH010000019.1, from coordinate 14,824 downwards.
CGTATGGCTATACGCAAAGCAGAACTCAAGGAGATGTTTACGCATATTCGCAATGAGCGACCCGATGCGGAGATTGTCACTGGAGGGTCATGGCTCTACAATCTGGACGCCTACAAACGCCTCTTTCCAGTCGAGTATGGGCAGTCAGCGAAAGAGGCGGATCGCGTTTATTATACGGGGCGTGGCCTGTGGGGGCAGTTTCTCGATTCCGAGTGGCAGGTGAATGAACGCACGGCTGCAATATTTTTACAACGTGTTGAGGTGGCAACAACTATGCAAGAGTGTGATCACACCTTTCCCTATCAACTCTTGTTCCCAAAGGCACCGATTGCGTTATTTTATGAGTTCTATGATATTCGATAAAGGATGAGCAATGCATACAGAAACAGGAAATATTATCCCTGTCGCACCATATGATTTTGCGAAATCGCTGAACTTTCTTGGCTTCTTTGCACCCATGCAGGGCGAACAAACATCTACAGAGCAGTATCTGACGAAGGCTGTTTATGTCGAAGGACAGCTTCTCGCTTTTCGGCTTACCTCACATGGTACAATTGATAGCCCTCGATTGGCATATACGCTTTTTTCTGAGCAAGCGATAAACGAAGAGATGCAGAACGCAGCGACAGACCGCATTCGCTTCTTTTTGAGTTTAGATGACGATTTGCGCCCGTTCTATGCAATTGGCAATGATGATAAGAATTTCGCCCCAATCGTACAGGAGCTATATGGCTATCATCAGGTCAAGTTTTTGACGCCATTTGAAAATGCTTGTTGGGCAGTGTTGACGCAACGCAATCCGATGAACATGTCGCAACGTATGAAGAAAAGTCTTATCGAGAGGTATGGCGGAAACATTGCGATAGATGGCATAGATTACTCGGCATTTCCAGAAGCCTCGCGCATGGCGCATGTAAGCGAAGACGAACTCACAAGCGTTGTACGAAACGCACGTAAAGCGGAATATCTGGTCGCGGTTATCAAGGCGTTTTCTGAGGTTGATGAGCAGTTTCTGCGTACAGGCGACTATCAAGAAGTTGAGAACTGGTTACGTAGCATTCGTGGTTTTGGCGAATGGTCGGCATCGTTCGTGATGATACGCGGCTTAGGTCGCATGGAGCGGTTCACGACAGAAAAGGCAATAATGGCTGCCGCGTCGAGATTGTATGGTCATGGCAAAGATTTGAGCTTGCGTCAAATCACGCGTATCGCTGAGCCGTATGGGGCATATAAGGGCTATTGGAGTCATTATTTGCGCGTGGGATCGTGATACACGATATCGTATGATACCATTTCGTATTTTTTGTTGAGAGAGGGAACATGAACAATGCTCATTCGGCAAATACGACGCGACGACGCGAAACAACTTTTACAGGTGCAACTGCAACTCGACAAGGAAACGCAATTTATGTTGCGTGAACCAGGAGAGCGTAGTACAAGCGTCGAAGAGCAGAGACAACAGATAGAGCAGATATTGGTACGCGGCGGCATGATCTTCGTTGTCGAACAGCATAGACAATTGATAGGCTATCTGGGAGCGACCATCTATGCCTTTCAACGTGTGCGTCATAGCGCGACTATTGTCATCGGTATTTTACAGGCATGGACGCATCAGGGCATTGGAACGAGTTTATTTGTTACAATGGAGGAATGGGCGAGAGAAAAGGGACTGCATCGCTTAGAACTTACCGTCATGACGAATAATGTGGCGGGCATTACCTTATACAAGAAGCAGGGTTTTGAAATCGAGGGGACACGTAAAGACGCATACATTGTTAATGACCGCTATGTTGACGAATACCTGATGGCAAAACTGCTTTGAAATAGCTAAATATCGTTGTTTCGTTGCCTCTTTAGAGTCGGTACGTTATAATGATGAGAATTATTAAGAGGATATAAAGAAGGACTTTTTTAGTCTATGAAGAAAGCCACACAGGTTGCACTCATCGAGGAGTCAAAGAGCGAAAGCAACGAATCCAGTTCCCCTATAGGACAAGAGCGGACAGTTGTAAACTTGCCACTGCTCGCAGTACGAAACACTGTCTTGCTGCCAAATGTTGTTGTGTCTTTAGTCGTGACGCAAGTGCAATCGCAGCGAGCCATTGAAGAAGCGATGAGCAAGGACCGTCTCCTATTCGCGGTCACACAGCTACACGAGCAAATGGAGGATCCGGGTCCCGACGACTTCTACGCTATCGGTGTCGAGGGACACATAGAGCGTCTGCTGCGTATGCCTGATGGCACAATCAGTATCCTTGTACGTGGACGGCGGCGTTTGAAGCGTATCGCGTACACGCAGACCATGCCATTTTTGAGTGTCGAGGCAGAGGTTCTTACAGACATCATCGCGTCAACGCTTGCGCTAGAGGCACTGAGACGCACCGTACTGGCGCAATACGAGCAGTGTGCGAGACTCAATCCACTTCTACCAGAGGATGTGTACATCACGGCTATGAACATCAGCGAAGCTGGACAGATGGCTGATTTTGTGGTTTCAACGCTCGAACTGCCTGTGGCTGCACGTCAAAACGTTCTGGAATCTCTGGGCGTTGAGCAGCGTTTGCAGAAGGCTAGTATTCTGCTCTCAAAAGAACTTGACATTCTGGAACTTGAGAATCATATTCACGATCAGGTTCAGCAAGAGATAGACAAGACGCAGCGCGAATACTTCTTGCGTGAACAACTCAAGGTCATTCAGCACGAACTGAGCGAGGGCGACCCAACGCTGCGAGACAACCAGGAGTTGCGCGAGAAAATACTAAGTAGTGGCATGCCCGATGCAGTACGAGCGCGAGCGAACAAGGAACTTGATCGCCTCAGTGCCATGCCCTCTATCACACCTGACGCCTCTATGCTCCGCACCTACATCGACTGGCTGGCAAATGTACCGTGGAACAAAACCACGCTCGACAGGCTAGATATTTCAGAGGCGGAACGTATTCTGCACGAACACCATTTCGGCTTAGAGAAGGTGAAGGAGCGTATCCTGGAATACATCGCGGTTCGTAAGCTCTCGCATGAGATGCGTAGCCCGATTCTCTGCTTTGTTGGACCGCCAGGAGTTGGCAAAACCTCACTCGGTCGCTCGATAGCGGAGGCATTGGGACGCAAGTTTGTGCGCCTCTCGCTCGGCGGCGTCCATGATGAGGCCGAGATACGAGGGCATCGCCGTACCTACGTCGGCGCATTACCGGGGCGCATTCTGCAAACAATGAAGACGGTTGGCACTATCAACCCCTTATTTCTGCTTGATGAAGTGGATAAACTTGGATCGGATTTTCGTGGCGATCCTGCTTCGGCATTGCTGGAAGTTCTCGATCCCGAACAGAACGCGACCTTCGCCGATCACTACTTAGAGGTTCCCTACGATCTCTCGCAGGTGATTTTCCTGACAACTGCCAACGTCCTGCACACGGTTCCACCAGCACTACGAGACCGTCTGGAAATTATCGAGCTACCTGGCTACACAGAAGACGAGAAGTTGCACATCGCACGTCAATTCCTGCTACCCAAACTGATGCGCGAGCATGGTCTACGCCCTTCTAAGATCGAGATTGAGGATGCCACAATTCAACGAATCATCTCCGAGTACACTTTTGAGGCTGGCGTGCGTAACCTTGAGCGCGAGCTAGCGACAATTATGCGTAAGGTGGCACGCAAAGTTGCCGAGGGACGACGCACAAAAACGAGAGTCACGGCGGATAAACTACCTGAGTATCTTGGACCACAACGCCATCATCCCAGTGTGGCAGAAGAGGCTGACGAGGTTGGCGTAGCAACGGGTGTTGCGTGGACAAGTGCAGGCGGCGATTTAATCACGGTTGAGGCGACAGTATTAGAGGGACGTGGACACCTGACGCTCACAGGCCAGCTAGGTGAGGTCATGAAAGAGTCTGCACAGGCCGCTCTCTCCTATGCCCGCTCGAAAACGGCACAATTCGGCATCGACAACCGTTTCTATGAGAAGTACGACATTCACCTGCATTTGCCCGCTGGCTCCATTCCTAAAGATGGCCCATCCGCAGGCATTACGATGGCAACCGCGTTACTCTCAGCATTAACGAAACGTCCCATACGCAGAGACGTTGCCATGACGGGAGAAATTACCTTACGTGGTCGCGTCTTACCGGTTGGTGGCCTCAAAGAGAAAATTCTAGCGGCACATCGTGCTGGTATTAAAACATTTATATTGCCAAAACGTAATATAAAAGATGTCGAGGATGTTCCGAAAGACATTCTAAAAGACTTGAAGTATGTCTTTGTCGAACACATGGATGATGTTATTGCAGTTGCGTTGCTTGCTTCATCCTCTTCTGAAGACGTGCAGTATACCGATATTCTGGAAGTTCAAAGCAAACTGAAACAGTATGCTCGCAAAAAAACAAAAGTTGTCTAAATATATAGCTCTTATGAAAAGCAATCTTAACATTTCTATTGCTCATGCCAGGAGCGTGAAAGGATAAAATATATGGTTTTTTGTGGTCAATGTGGTCTTCAACTCTCTCCTGGTATGATGCGCTGTCCTCGCTGTGGAGCAGAGACAGAGATGGCGGAGGACAACAACATAAACATGCAGCCAATTCAGGCAGATGCGCCAACGATTGAAGCAACCTATATTCAGCGTTCACCTGCAACGTCTTACCTACCACAACAAGCGTTTCCAGCAACTCCACCTGAACAACAAAAGCTCGTTTTACGCCCGGACAGCAACGGGAACTACAACTATCTACCAGCAAACGGCAACGAGCAAACGAGCGCAATGAACGCCCCTGATTATGCAACCACGCCGGGGAATGCTTATAGCGGAGGACACTATCCCACAGCGTCGCAAGGAAGCAACTATCCAGTAAGAGCTTCTACTGCCTATTCAAGTCAACCTGGAAACTTTGCTGCACCAGCATATCCTCCACACGTTCCTCCAGGGGGAGCGTCTCCTGCTGGCTATCCAGCACCACAAAAAAAGAGGCGTGGCGGCATTGTTGCCCTTCTTGTTGCTCTTATACTATTGCTCGTCCTGAGCGTAGGCGGCTTCGCTGTCGCCCAACGGATTCATCTTCTAGGAAATACAACGGGTTCGACTCCAGGGAGTACGAATGGCGGTACAACACAAAATCCACCGCTTCCTCCCGTCGATTCAGCGAAGGCGGTCGTCCAACACTACTACACAGCGATTAACAACAAAAACTATCCAGAGGCATACGGCTTGTGGCAATGGGGTGCGAACCCTCCTACGCTCACTTCATTTGAGAACGGCTACGCCAACACCGAGCATGACGCACTCACCATAAGAAGCGCGACACAACTCAATGATGGCACGGTAAGAGTCTTCATGACCGTCGTTGCCACTGAACGCATCAATGGGGCTATCAAGCGTCATACTTACGCGGGCTACTACGATATTGGGCAAGTCGGTACCACCTGGAAAATTCTCCGAGGCTACCTTAGCCGCATAAAATAAAGCTGTTATTGAGCGGTGGGGGTTTTTTTGGTTTTGGTGGTTTAAAAAAAAAAAAAAAAAAAAAATACGAACAACATGGCCTTTGTCGGTATTCCCCCACTTCTTAATAGCCATTTCTCTCGACTCTGTAGAATAAAAAGAGAAAACTCACAGGGAAGAGAGATGCATCATGCCAACACCGCTACGACAACCTATTATTATTGCGAAAGAATACAACCGTTTTTCTCATCAAGACATATCTTCTAAAAAGAAGCCGCGTGGACCAAAACTGCTCACTATCTTACTTTCAATTATAGCTCTCGTTGCATTGATCCATTTTTTGATAGTCTTACGCGCAAACACTCTACAGGCGTCATCGCCCTCTACATGCTCTAATCTCATACGCAACATTGACTATACGAAATACGTCCCCTTCGACGCAGGTTCACAGCAAATCGAGGCTATACAGTACGTTGACCAGCTTATGGGAGGTCAACCAGCGACACTCGTGCAGGTTGTCGATGCTCAACATAATCTTGATGTCTATGTCTATGGATGCAACGTGCATGCTTCAGTCCCCGCCCTCACTATGCTTTTCAAGCAACAAGGGTTGACACAAGGTACAGCTACTGTAAGTAAGGCAAACACGCTGCTGATAGGGGAACGCGATACCTCGCTCTCGCCTGAGACAACGGCGACGATTCAGCCCATGCAACAAAATCTGTATCAAGAATATGCATGGCAAAATGGCACATTTGTCCAGCAACTTTTCTCTGGATTATATCCCGTTACAAGTAGAGGCGAGGCTGAGGCATTGCAAGAGCAGGCCAACAATGGTCAATCGCTTCCCTGGAATGATCCTCAAAGTACAACTCAACAGATGGCGAAAGACCTTCTACAATGGTCGAGCGACACCTATCAGGGGAGCTTGATTGATAACGACGGCAAAACCGCTCATGTACTTCTAGCACAACAGCATTCCCATATGACTGTCACTCTCACGTTAGCACGTCTTGTCCAGCAAGACAACAAAGGTCTGTGGTTTGTCACACACGCTCAAACGCAAGGAATTACGCTCGATACGACACATCTTCCTATGCCTGTCACGTCACCAATAAGCATTCGCGGCACCATGAAGACAGCGACTGATGGGCAGGCACAGGCGACGCTTTTCGATCACACTCTCACCGCCATGTCGTCGCTCAACAACGCAAACCTGACTCTCGCATCAGACTCTACCTACAAGGGCAGTCTTCTCTATAGCAGTACCCAGCAAACTCAGCAAGGGTTGCTACTTATTGAAAACATTCCTCCGAGTGGCAGCAACGAAGAAGGGCAACTTATGCTGGTTGGGGTTATTATTGGATAGGATTTAGATATGCAAACGGACGGGTACACTAGCCCTAACGCAAGATTCATGGTACAATACACGTTATGAACGAACTTATCCATTCAATAGAACGCTTGCTACAGCGCGTTCAGAAGACTATGGTGCGTCTTTGACCTGGAAACAAAGAAGACGCAGATTACACGACTGGAAGAAGAGAGCTTAGCGGAAGACTTCTGGTCCGACAACCGTAAAGCGCAGACGCAGATGCAACAACTCAATGCATTGCGCGAAGAAGTCACGACGTGGGAAGGCATCGCCAAACAACTTGAAGACCTACTGAGTATCGCCCAATTGCTGGAAGAGGAGCCAGATGAAGAGATTCGGGCAGAGGTCGCACAATCACTTCCCCCCATTGAGAACGAGATTGAGAAACTTCAGTTTTCGCTGATGTTCAGCGGCGAACACGACGAGCGCAACGCTATTCTCAGTATTCACGCTGGTAGCGGCGGCGTCGATGCACAGGATTGGGCTGAGACGCTGTTACGCATGTATCTGCGCTGGGCCGAACATCACCGTTTCCGCACCGATGTATACGACTATAGCGAAGGTGAGGAGGCGGGACTCAAAAGCACAACCGTTGAGATAACGGGACAGTACGCATACGGCTATCTCCGCTCCGAAATTGGTACACATCGCTTGATTCGCCTCTCGCCATTCGATGCCGCACACCGACGCCACACCTCGTTTGCAAAGGTCGAGGTGATGCCCGATATCGAGGACGAGATCGAGATCGTCATTCGACCAGAGGATATCGAGGTTGACACCTATCGCTCTACAGGTGCCGGTGGACAACACGTCAACAAAACCGACTCAGCGGTACGTATGCGCCATATCCCAACAGGTGTCGTGGTGACGTGTCAGAACGAACGCTCGCAGCTACAAAATCGTGAAGTCGCCATGAAGCTACTCAAGGTTCGTCTCTATGAGCTAGAGGTGAGGAAGCGCGAGGAAGAAGCGGCAAAGATCAAAGGCGTAAATGTGCAGGCAGACTTTGGGACGCAGATACGCTCGGTCACGGTGCATCCATATACCATCGTCAAAGACCATCGCACCAACTTTGAGTCGGGCGATACAACGGGCTATCTCGCAGGTAATGTTGATCCCTTCATACAAGCATACTTACAAGAACAGGCTGGTGGAGTCGCAACTGAAGAATAAACACATCCGTATACGACAAATGGCGTCCACGCATGGACGCCATTTGTCGTATACGGATGTGTTTATGCAGGTAAAAGATCGTGCATGTTGTTCTCGTAGCGTTCGGGGTAACGCATCTTACGCAGTGCCTTGACTTCGATCTGGCGAATACGCTCGCGGGTCAACTTAAAGAAGACGCTTACCTCGTCAAGCGTATGCGAATGCCCATCTTTCAAGCCATAGCGCATCTCAAGAATAGTGCGCTCTCGCTCATTGAGAATTGCCATCGACTGCTCAATAAAGGTACGCTGCATCTGGTGCGCGATTTGATCAACGGGAGAGGCTGTCACCACGTCTTCTATCGTGTCGGCAAGATGGTACTGCTCATCGTCAGCCACTGGTGCGTCGAGCGAGACGGGCTGGTCGGCGACGCTCAAAAGCTCCACCACACGCTCTTTAGGTAAACCAACCTCGGCGGCAATCTGCTCTGGCAACGCCTCGATGCCATCATCCTGATAGATGCGACGTGCGATCCGTTTGATTTTGTAAATGATCTCGACAACATGCACAGGAATATGAATGGTACGTGAGTGTTCCGCAATAGCACGACTAATCGCCTGACGGATCCACCATGTCGCATAGGTGCTGAAGCGGAAGCCACGTCGATAGTCAAACTTTTGCGCGGCTCGCATCAAGCCCATGTTGCCTTCTTGAATAAGATCGAGTAACGAAAGTCCCTGATTGGCGTAACGCTTCGCAATACTCACCACGAGCCGTAGATTCGCCTCGATAAGCTGCTGATAAGCACCCTGATCGCCACGAGCAATACGTTCCGCTAGTGACAGTTCCTGACTTGCGGTCAACAGGGGATACGTGCCAATCTCTTTGAGGTACTGCTTGACAGAATCGTCCAGTACGCTCCGCGCATCCTCTGGCTCGTCCTCATCGCCTGATTCATCGTCGAAATCATCGAAAGCTAAGTCAAAATCATTGTCATCTGGCAAATCGAGCTTATCGAAGGATGCTTTTGTGCGTGTCTTCTTTTTTAGAAGTGGCGCATCTTCTTCTATATGTACAGCGCGAAGTGATGTTCGCACAGAGACCGAGTCGTGTGTTTTCTTCATAGCCATGATAGGTACTCCTTTTCCTATGTTCATGTTCAGGATTAAATACAAGAGATAAGTAAAGCGTTCCATAATTGAGTTCCTATAATTCTGCATTGCAACAATCGTGCCAAAGTGCAGAAATAGACATGGTGTATCAAAGATAATCATTCTATTTCAGCATCAATACTCATTTATGAGGGGGTAATCCTAGAGTTAAGAGGTGCGTCTACGGGCTTTTTCTCGCACGAAAAAATGAAGATATTTCCATAGATGGGGATTTTTCCCCAATATTTTTGTTCTCGCTCTTTGCTGTTCCTGAAAAGGATTTACTTCGTTCTAATTGATAGAAGGGAATATATCAGCAAGAAAAATGAAGATTTCTTCACAAACCTGCTGACAGACAATCAGACTTGTGGTATTATAGATAGGGCATGGGTTGTCCCTTGCTGTGGGGATGCGGATGCAGTGGCGGAGGCTCCCCCTCGGCTTACATTTTCGCTTAGCCTCGCTTGACAACGATAGAGGCAAGCGATAGACCTCCAAAAAGAAGGAAGGAGGCGATTTCGTGGAAAACGCATTTCCCCGCTGTCGCAAATGTGGTGAAGGTGATCTGGTTCCGCTTTCGGATTTCGGTAGCCAGGGAGCTTCTATTGAGTACAAGGCTTGGGTTTGCACCAATCCTTCGTGCCTATACAACATCAAAATCCGTAATGGTGATATTATTATCAACGAACCTATTAGCGATGGCTCTCTCCACTCATATCGTAGCGGGCGCCAGTAAGGGGTAGGATTTCAGTACAGCACATTGTGAGCGGCCTGACAACCGCTCGCAAATGCATAGTAGTAGGAGGCAGAAGACTCGGAGTGTTATTTCTTCTTGCTTTTGCCTTGTATTTTCTTAGAGGGACGGTTACAATACCTTAGAGCGTTGTAACAGGTAGCCCTCTTCTTTGTATGTGGGGAGAATAAGGAGTCGTCGTGTTTAATCGTTTCTTCGGACGAAGACCAGAAGAAGAGCCTCAAAAAGAGACGGAAGCAGCCGCAGAGCACCAAGCTGAGCAGCCGACAGAACAGCGTTTTGGTTTTTTACAGCGCACACGCCAGATGTTCAGCAGGATTAACACGACCGTTGAGCAAAACGATACGATTACCGACTCTCTCTGGGATGATTTAGAGGAGGAGTTGCTCGAAGCGGATGTCGGCCCCAGCACCACGCTCTGGCTCATGGATCGTTTACGTGAGCGGGTCGCGGCGGAGAACATTCGTACAGGTTCGCAACTCAAGCGTATTCTGCGCGAAGAGATGACAACACTGCTTGGCAAGCCATCGCCGCTCCGCTTCTCCAAACAATCGCCGCTCACCGTCATTCTTGTGATTGGCGTCAATGGTTCTGGAAAAACGACAAGCATTGCGAAAATGGCGTATCGCCTCTCACGCGAGGGACGCAAGGTTATTCTCGCTGCTGGCGATACCTTCCGTGCAGCCGCCATCGATCAGCTTGAGGAGTGGGGACGACGCATCGAGGTTCCCGTGATTCGCCAGAATCAAGGCTCGGACGCTGGTGCAGTGGTATACGATGCAATCCAGGCAGCGCGAACGCGTGGTAGCGATGTGCTGATCGTCGATACGGCGGGACGCCTGCACACAAAATATAACCTGATGGAAGAACTGAAGAAACTGAACAAAGTTATTCAGAAGTTCGTTCCTGACGGTCCACACGAACTGCTCATGGTAATCGACGCCACCACCGGACAAAATGCATTGCTGCAAGCACGTCAATTTGCCGCCGACATTGGCCTTACCGGAGTCATCATCACGAAGCTTGATAGCACCGCTAAGGGTGGCTTTGCATTCGCCGTTGCCGATGATCTCGGCGTTCCCATCAAATTTATTGGTACAGGTGAGAAAGTCGAAGATTTGGCGCCCTTCGATCCACAGAGTTTTGTTGACGCACTCTTCGATCAAAATTAACAAGGAGGTTTCGGATGGTCAAAGAAGCCGCTGTTCCCTCTACCGGACTGGATACGTCTGCGAATAGCTCAAAGCATCTGCCTGGCAATCTGGCGGTGAAATGCCCCAAATGCAAAGAGATTTTGTATGGACGCGACTGGGAGAAAAATCTCAAAGTGTGTACGCGCTGTGGCTATCATTTCAAGCTCACTGCATACGAACGAATTGAGCTACTGGTAGACTCAGAGAGCTTCATCGAGACGGATGCAAATATCATTTCAGCGGATCCGCTTACCTTCTCCGTTCGTTCACAATCGTACCCAGATAAAGCGCGGGAAGAGCGGCAAAAAACGGGGTTGAACGAAGGTGTCGTCACCGGTCACGCTACTATCGAGAGCAAGCCGCTGGCACTCGCAATTATGGATTTCAACTTCATTGGTGGTAGCATGAGTTCTGCCGTTGGCGAGAAGATCACACGAGTCATCGAGCTAGGCATCGAACAACATATGCCTGTCCTCATCGCAGCAACCTCTGGCGGTGCGCGTATGCAAGAGGGCATCTACTCCCTTATGCAGATGGCGAAGACAACGGCGGCTCTAGCAAAACTGAAAGAGGCGAAACTTCCTTATCTTAGTCTGCTAACCGACCCTACTACCGGTGGTGTGACGGCAAGTTTCGCCACATTAGGAGATGTTATTCTCGCTGAACCAGGGGCACTTGTCTGTTTCGCAGGTCCACGCGTCATCGAAGGCTTCATGCACGTCAAGCTACCCGAAGGAACGGCAAGTGCCGAATTCGTTTATCAGCATGGCATGATTGATGCAGTTGTGCATCGCAAAGATTTGCGACCGACGCTGAGTCGTCTCTTGCATCTCTATGCTCAAGCAAACTCATGAAGTAAGTTAGCTAGGGGGAAAACATAATGGCTTACGACCTCGAATTTGAGAAGCCGCTGGCAGATTTAGAGAAAAGAATTACGGGTTTACAGCGCAAAGGTGATCGCCTGAAAGCGGACGAGCAGACACAACTACAAAACTTAGAGCGCGAACTACAGCAGCGGACAGCAGATATCTACAAAAATCTCTCATCATGGCAAACGGTGCTGGTGGCGCGACACAAGGATCGCCCGTATGCGGAGGACTACATTCATCTCATTTTCGACGATTTCTTCGAGCTACACGGAGACCGCGCATTTGCTGACGATCATGCGATTATGGCAGGGCTAGCCTCACTCGATGGCAAAACTATCATGCTTATCAGTCAACAAAAAGGACGAGATACTAAAGAGAAGATATTTCGCAATTCGGGAATGCCGCATCCAGAGGGGTATCGTAAGGCACATCGTCTGATGCAGCAGGCCGAGAAATTCGGCATACCTGTTGTATCGCTGATCGACACAGCGGGTGCATCCATCACATTAGGCGATGAAGAGCGCGGACAATCTACCTCCATCGCCGAAAATCTCTATCTCATGGCGCAGCTACAAACACCCATTCTCGCCATTGTTATCGGCGAGGGCGGCAGTGGAGGAGCCTTAGCTATCAGTATCGCAGACCGCATCCTCATGTTAGAGTACACTACGTATAGTGTGGCTGCACCAGAGGCGGCGGCCTCTATTCTCTACCGAGACACAGCATTCGCCCCACAAACAGCCGAAGCCATGCGTATCAGTGCCAAAGAACTCAAAGCCATAAATCTCGTTGACGAACTCATTCCCGAACCGCTAGGAGGAGCGCACCGCAACGCTCACCAAGCGGCGGACAACCTCAAAGAAGCCTTACTCAAAAATCTCGCCGACCTGCAACAAGAGCCAACAAAAACTCTGCTAGAGAAACGCTACCAAAAGTTCCGCAACATCGGCGTCTTCGACACGCTCAAAGTCGAGGTATAAGGCTATAAGAAAGGTGTAACCAACAAAAAAGAGCATAACAAAATGCTTGACTTTTGTAGACGGGTACGCTATCATAGCAGCACAAGCCGATGTGGCGGAACGGTATACGCGCTTGTCTCAAAAACAAGTTCCGAAAGGATTGAGGGTTCGAATCTCTCCATCGGCACCTAGAGGACAAAGGAAAACGTGTCAAGTGAAGATAAAAGCCACTTGATACGTTTTTCTTTGTACGATAAAACAAACTTACCCCAGTTGAATAATTATTAAGCGAAGAGCGACAGGATATTTCCATATTCACAATTACACATGCATCATCTCAAAAGGAAAAAATGGGGAAAATACATATTTTAGGCGGCCCTGGAAGCGGGAAGACAACGCTAGCGAAGGATTTATCTTCCCAATTGCATATTCCTCATTATGACCTCGATAAGCTGGACTGGGAAGCAGAAAACGCTATGGCTACTGCTGAGCAACCAGCATGGATCACAGAAGGTATCTACCTGATTTGGACAGAGCCATTATTGTATCATGCCGATTGCATAGTACTCCTCGAGGTCACTTGGCCTGTAGCTGCCTGGCGCATTCTTCGTCGCCATATCTTGAATAGTCTACGTGGTACACAGCCTTATCCAGGCATAAACGGTATAAAGGCACTTTTCAAACTATTAAAAGATACCCGTAACTACTACTTGAACAAGGAGGCTACTGAGACCAAAAGAGCTATAAGGCTGTACCTTGAGGATCAGAGAGAGTATGCTGTTTTGCCTGCCGTAACATATCTACGTGCATTGACCGAAAAGCATGGGGAAATCTCTTTTGCACCTACAGCAAAATTTGTACGTCTGTATCTTGAGAAGTATAAAGAAAAAGTTTTCCTTGTGAAGAGTGCAAGTGATCGAAAGCGTTTGATTGAATATCTCATTCATATTTCCAATAAGTTTTAAGCACATCACTTTGCAGCATTTACGTCTAGTGGTTATAATATTGGGGTTGTCAGAAATCACGCTACTTGTCGCTTACCCTTTCTCTACGCCAACACATACCGCCGAGCTACCCTCTTCCCTTCGCCTTTCAGTCTTCCTCGTTCTACCAACGTCTCTAAATCTCGGTGTGCAGTTCTGTCTGGAACATCATTAAGCTGCCTATAGATGCTATTGGTGATAAAGCCATGTTCCCGAACGTATTCTACAGCCTGTGTTAACCTTCTCTCTCGCTGCTCAATACGACCTTGCGTAACTATTTCAGGTAGAATTACATCAAGCGTCTCCCCTATTCGCTTCTCAGGCACTCCCACTATTGCATGTGTTGCATCCCGAATACCAATAATAATCACACCACCTTGTGCATTTGCCATGCCACATAAACACTCTGCCATCTCGGTTGCTCTAGGAGCTGCGACCTTCAATTCAACCGTATTGGTTTCTCCACCTTGAACAAGCCTCTTCAGTTCTTTCTCGCTCAGTTTGCCCATAACATCCTCTAGTCCATCCTTTCAATAGATGAAGTATTATCATTGTAACATAGTAACGAGTTTCCTTGCGGGTGGCGGATGGATGGCGGATGGATGTCCGATTAGTGGCAGATTGAATACCATCTTATGAAGAAGATATCATTGCAGTGATACAGCTTGAGACCTACAACGAGGACACTTTCTTGAGAGGAAACAACGTGTTTTGTTGTAGCACCTATTCCGCCACAGCTTACCGCCACTCGCACCTATAGCTAACACTTTATCCGCCACTATTCCGCCACTTCTATCACAGCTAACACTTTTATCTGCCACAGCTAACCGTCACTTCCGTCATTTTCTCGCACATGCAAGCTTTTATCCGCCACTATTCTGCCACTCCTTACAAGAATTTTGACAGGAACCGTGACAGCTACGCCACAAGTATGCTACGATGGAGCAGTCT
>CAXUGH010000018.1:29654-31447 GCA_964250365.1 uncultured Ktedonobacteraceae bacterium | reverse complement strand
GTGGTGGTGGCGGTGGTAGCTTTTAATAGCATGAGCGGGGATGCAAGGGGTCGCTACCCCTTGACTGGGGTCTGGGGCTGTGCCCCAGTCTTCCTTTTCCTTCTCGTCGCCATAGGCGGCGAGCCATCAAATAAAGGTTGAAGCATAAAAATGTGAGCAGGTATGATTTTTCATACCTGCTCACATTTTTATGCGTACTTGTTCTTTTCTTCTCTATCACCTACACTTGTAATGTGAAATTCAACTTTCCACTATATCCTTGTTTGGAGTACAACATATGAAACTTGCCATTTTGGGAGCATCGGGGCGCACTGGTCGCCCGCTTGTTCAGCAGGCACTCGATGCTGGAAATACTGTGACCGCTCTTGTACGCACACCTGCAACCTTTCCTATTCAGAACGAGCGGCTAACCATCGTGCAGGGAGACGCTACAGACTCCGCTGCGGTAGAGAAGGTTGTGCAGGGTGCGGATGCTGTACTGAGTACGCTGGGACAGACCAAGAATTCTCCGTCCGATATGCAGACGGTGGCAACAAAAAATATTCTCGCCGCCATGCAAAAATTCGGCATCACACGCTTTATCAGTTTGACGGGGGCAGGTGTAGATGCGCCCGAAGACCAGCCCAAACTCATCAATCATGTTATCAAATTCGCCCTTAAAACGATGTCGGGCAAGGTTTTGCAGGATGCAGAAACCCATGCTGATGTGCTACGCAATAGCGATATTGATTGGACGATTGTGCGCGGCCCTATGTTGAACGAGGGACCGCATACGGGCAAGTATCGCGTGGGTTGGGTGGGGGTCAACACAGGAACGCGCATTTCGCGTGCCGATGTCGCCGATTTCATGCTCAAACAGGTGCGTGATACTACATACCTGCGTAAAGCACCAATGATTAGCGACTAATAACTTCCTCTATTGAGAAAGCAGGTCAAATCTGGTAGAGCAGCTTTTTGTGCATCACAGAGAGCAGCGTGTCGGCAATCGTCAGCATATGCTCGAATTGCTCAGTCTGCTCTTCCAGGGACAGACCCTCCGCGTGCCAGCGTGGAATAACGTGCTGCTCATATGCTGCTATCTCGCTACGCACTAGCTGGCGAAGTTGAAAGCGAATGAGGGTGGGTAACGACAAGGGAATGCCAAGTTGCTCGAAACGACGATAGAGTTCAACAAGTAGCGCGTCATCGCCATTGAAAATAAGTTTGCCTTCGACCTCTTGCGGAAAAATCAACTCTTGCTTCGTTAAATCGTCGATATATGCTAGCGTCACGTCGCAGCGTTGCGCCAGTTCCGCTTTAGAGAGTTGTAGTGATTGTACAGGTAAACCGCGCGTGAAACGCTGGTTGAGCGCGAGGTTCATCTGCATATCGCCGTGCTGTGCCCGAATCTCCAGCAAATGTTTGATGACATCAAGCGGTAGATGCTGTTGCTCTTTCAGTTCACGAATAATGCGTAGCACCAGCACATGTTCTTGCTCATAATAGGCGACACGCCCACGCATAAGCGGGGGCGGCAAGAGACCTTGAGTATTATAAAAACGAATGGTGCGACTGGGGATGCCCGTTTGTTGTGCCAGACCGTCAATGCGCCACAGTTGCGGCTCCGCCTCGGTTCGTTCTTCCGTATATTGCGCGTCGCTTTGTACCAACACCACTACCTCGATACAATTTGCTATGCTTCCCTGTATTCCCTCTCCATTCTACTACACTCCTAGAAATATGTATATCTCCCATTGCGGAAAGCTCGAATATTGGTGGCTTAATCTTGATGTGTCACTCGCTGCCTTCGGCAG
>CAXUGH010000018.1:28551-29644 GCA_964250365.1 uncultured Ktedonobacteraceae bacterium | reverse complement strand
TTTATTTTTTTTTGTCCCCGCCCTCCTTGGGCATGTTTTTAAAAAATAATTATTAACCCACCAATATAGAAAATACTTTTGGGAGAGGTGTGTCATGGCATACCAATTAGTCCTATAATGTCCCAATATTCTGTATATATTGGTATTTTTCTATAGACTTGTAAAGACAAGGACTCGCACATTGGGTGTGATAAATCAGACCCCTACAGGTTGTATTTGGAGTGGTAGAAGAGCGTGAAGAAACGGCTTCTACAAGACAAGAAAGGACAAATTATATGATGATGGTTTCGCGGTGCCGCGTATTTTTGTCAGGGCATCCAGCTAAGCGTTTTGTCGGTCAGATGAGCCGTCAAGCGATCATCCTTACAGTCTTACTACTTGTGGCAACAGGTGCCATCGGTGGCTCTTTGCTTGGCCTCAGCACCTTTGCTCGTGGCACCTGTCGCGCAGGTGATCGTGCTTATCATGTTTCGTGGGGTGATACTCTCGGTAGAATCGCGTCTCGCTACGGTACATCCTACCAAGCACTTGCACGGTACAATGGCATTAGCAATCCTAATCTTATCTTCGTCTCGCAACTCGTATGTATTCCTGGTAGACCTGTTGTCTCGTCGGGTGGATCGGGTAATACAGGTGGTGGTATGCCTATTGCATCACAGAATTATTATGTTGGGCTAGCCCAGCAGGATGCTTACAACGTTGGTATTCCCGCCAATCTATTTGTGCGTCAAATCAATCAGGAGAGTGGCTTTCGTGTAAACGCCTATTCCTGGGCAGGTGCCATTGGCATCGCGCAGTTTATGCCTGCAACGGCTGCCGGCCTCGGCATCAATCCCTACAACCCTGTGCAGTCGCTAAGTGGGGCAGCACGCCTCATGGCCTCGTACTATCACCAGTACGGTAACTATGCAATGGCACTCGCCGCCTACAACGCTGGCCCTGGTGCCGTATCTCGTGCGTTGTCATGCGGTGGTAGCTGGACGTACTGTCTGCCCGCCGAGACGCAAAATTATATTCGCGTGATTATGTATTAGGCGATGAAATAGAATACGCGGAAACGGGCGGGCGGCCCGGGTGGTCGCGCGGCGGGGTT
>CAXUGH010000018.1:25459-28541 GCA_964250365.1 uncultured Ktedonobacteraceae bacterium | reverse complement strand
GTCCGTTTTCGCGTATTCTATTTCATCACATATATTCTCAGCATGCGTTCGGTTGCATCTGTCGCTAGCGAAGCGGCGTGTTCCATTGCATATTGTAGCGTCATAGGAGCGGAGGGAAGGACGGCAATACCATCGACGCCGAGTTTGTAGACCTGCTGGTAGTTGTCGCCAAGGCCGCCAGCGAGAGCTAGCACGGGTAGATTATAGCGTTTAGCAAGCCTGGCAACGGCACCGACGCTTTTTCCATAGGCTGTTTGTTCGTCGATCTGCCCCTCTGCCGTAATCACGAGGTCGGCGGTGCGAAGAGCGTCTTCGAGCTTGACGGCCTCTAGCACAAGTTCGGCTCCTGGTCGTAGTCTTGCATGCAGAAATGCTAGCAGACCAGCACCCAAACCGCCCGCTGCCCCTGCTCCTGGCACGTCGCGTACTCTCTGCCCCAGATCGCGCTCGATAACTTGAGCATAATGGTCTAGCGCGGCGTCGAGTTCGACGATCATGTCTGTCGTCGCCCCCTTTTGCGGACCATACACAGCCGTTGCCCCCGTCGGTCCACACAGCGGATTGGTGACATCACAGGCCACCTCTATTTCGCACTCTTGCAAACGTGGGTCCATGTGTTCTATAGAAATGCGGGAAAGTGTCGTCAAAGCAGCACCACCGCGTGCAATCTCACTATTTTGTTCTGTCAGTAGCGACGCTCCAAGAGCTTGCATCATACCCGCACCACCGTCGTTTGTTGCGCTACCTCCAATACCGAGTATAAAGCGACGCCGACCGCGCTCAATACAGGCTAGCACAAGTTCACCCACGCCATACGTTGTAGTGATACGTGGATCGCGCTGCTCTGGTGGTACCAGTGGTAGACCTGCACACGATGCCATCTCGATAGTGGCAGTCTCGCCATCGCCTAATAGACCGAAGAAGGCCGTAACAGGCGTATTCAATGGTCCCGTCACCGTTTGCGCTACAATTTCGCCGCCAGTCGCATCGACCAACGTTTGCACCGTCCCTTCGCCACCATCCGCGACGGGTATCAGCACCGTTTCCGCCTGGGGATATACTCGCTGTATCCCCAACGTAATTGCCTGTCCCACCTCCGCCGCCGTGAGACTACCCTTCAACGCCTGTGGCGCAACGACGATACGCATGAGCTACCCCCTTCTTGTTGCTTCGGCTTGACATATGTCAATGTGTATTCTACACTTTATCTTGAATAAGCTCCATTATATTCCAATCACATCGGCTTTTGACTGCATCGTCGCAGTTTCGTACAGCGTTCTGTTAGATGTATCATTTCATGATACGGAGGTAATGTCGATGTTTCACCAGCTACTTATCCCCGTCGCAGGCAACCTGTTTCTCTCCTTCCTCGTTGGCTTTCTACCCATTATCGTTGTTCTCGTTCTGCTTGGCGTTGTGCGCCGTCCCGCGTGGGAGGCGGCTCTCACTGGACTGATTGTCGCGCTCTTAATCGCTATTTTTGTGTGGGGGATGCCGATTGGATTAGCGGCAGACTCTATTCTCAACGGCATTGTGTTCGCGCTTGTCCCCGTAATGTGGATAGTATGGAATGCAATGTGGCTGTACAACATCTCCGTGCGCTCCGGCAAATTCGACCTCTTCCGTCGCTGGATGATTCACAACGTGCCCGCCGATAGACGCATCCTCATGCTGATTATCGGTTTCAGCTTTGGTGCCCTTATGGAAGGTATCGCAGGCTTCGGCACGCCTATTGCCATTGGGAGCGCACTGCTCATCGGTCTAGGGTTTCCCGTCCTGGACGCACTTGCAATCACGCTGGTATTCGACACAGCCCCAGTTGCTTTTGGCGCGTTGGGCGTACCCGTTACCACGTTGGCTTCGGTAACAAATCTGCATGCGCCCACGCTCTCGGCAATGATTGGGCGGCAACTGCCGTTCTTTGCCTTTCTTCTGCCGTTCTACGCGATGGGTGTCTTTATGGGACCGCGCAGTCTACGCACCACATGGCCTATCGCGTTAGTGGCGGGTGGCTCGTTCGCGCTCACGCAATTCTTTGTCTCGAACTTTATCGGGCCGGAGCTACCCGACGTGCTGGCTGCCCTCATCTCGCTTGTCTGCGTCATTCTCTTTGTACAGGTCTACAAGCCGCGTGATACGGAAGAGTACCGCGCCGAATTCGCCAACGTAGGCGCAGAGAGGGTCAACGCCGCTTCAATCGACGAAGATGGCGTTACGGTACCGGCCTCGAATGAGAGCCGCAACGATAGCAAACCGACGACGAGTGAGGCTGTCTATGCATGGCTACCCTGGGTGTTGGTGAGCATCATCGTCATTTTGTGGACAATCAAATGGCCTAACGGCACAAAGGCGGGCTTTCAGATGGCAGCGGTTGGACAGTCAATTATCAACTGGCCCGGCTTGCATAAAGCGGTCTATCTCACGCTGTATAGCAAGCCCTATGCGGCGCAATACACGTTTCAACCGCTGGGAACTGGAACGGCGATTCTAGTTGCGGTAATTCTAACCGCTCTTCTGCTACGGATTGGAGTACGCTCTTTTTTCCTGGCACTTGCCGATACATGGAAACAGTTACGCTTCGCCCTACTCACCGTCATGCTGATTATTGGTCTGGCCTATCTCTACAACTACTCCGGCATCTCCTACACACTTGGTCTTGCAATCTCCTCGGTTGGTGCGGTATTCCCCTTCTTCTCGGCACTGCTCGGCTGGATTGCCTGTTTCCTCAGTGGTAGCGACACATCGAGCAACGCCCTCTTCGGCAACCTGCAAGTAGTCGCCGCCCGCAAACTCAATCTCAGCCCCGTCCTGATGGCGAGTACCAATTCTACGGGTGCCGTCATGAGCAAAATGATCTCACCCCAAAACGTCACTACAGGCGTCTCGACCACCACCCTCGTCGGCAAAGAGGGTCTGGTCATTCGCAGAACCTTCCTGCACAGCATCATCCTCGTCACCCTCATGGGACTGCTCGCAATGGCACAGCAGTATCTCGTTCCGTGGATGATTCCACGCTAGGGAAAAATAAAAGAGAAAAGCAGAAGCCGCATGCTTGATATAGGCAATATCAAGCATGCGGCGT
>CAXUGH010000018.1:9081-25449 GCA_964250365.1 uncultured Ktedonobacteraceae bacterium | reverse complement strand
ACACCCCTAATCGTTCATATCCGAAAAATCAAGCATGCGGCTTCTGCTTTTCTCTTTCCTCGTTTTGCTTCGTGCTATACTCATACCATCTCACAAGGAGCAACTGCATGGAAAACTCACTAGTAGCTATTATCATGGGCGTCCTGCTGGCGGCGATAGCTCTACGCAATGTATATGTAGGTGTGCGTACATTGAGTTCGGAGAAGCAGGGCGCGTGGTATGAGCAGTCGTCGATTTTGCTTGGAATTGCCTGTACATTGGGTTCGGTTTTATTTTTGATAGATTTCAGTATACGCAGGAACGGGGCGTATCCCTCAAATGAAGTGCTGGGGATTGAACTAGCTCTGGCAGGGATTGCGCTCTTGCTAGCAGGATATTGGTGGTTGTTTACTCGTGAACGTATAAAAAATTTATAAGAGTGCAAAGAGATAGGGCACAAGCTTAACAATGGAGTTGTTCAGCTTGTGCCTTTTCATGCATACTACTTTTAGCTATGAGAGGCTGGTCGTGCCAGTTAGTATCAAGCTGTCGCTGGCGGCACAGGGGATGTGGCTGTTGGGACCGATGACGGCGGTATTGACGTTGAATTTGCCATTTAGAGCGGCTCCGAGCCTTGTGTCGAGCAGTTGCTCGATTTGCATGTTATAGGTGTTGTTGGGGAAGGTGAATATGCGGAAGACGGTGAGCGTGGTGTTCGTCACGTTGACGGCGAGGTTGCCGTTGAGCGCAGTTGGCTGAACGGTTGTCTGTGCCGTACCAAGCTGGAACGAGCCTAGCATGATGTCGGAATTCACCATCATGACTCCATTTTGCACGCTGACCTGAATGTTTTGCGCCGACAGGTTTTTGGTGATGGGCAAGACATCAATGCCGTTACCCAACGTTGCCAGTGATGTCGCGGGTACTTCGACATAGGCGTTGACCGTATCTGCCGCTGTTGTTGAGAGTAGACGCGACTGCGAAGGCTGCCGTACCATGCCTAACGTATTAGTCGGTTGCGATGATTGTATCTGTCCCGTCGCCTGACTACCGAGCGAGATAGGAACTTGCAGGTTTGTGGCAAGAGCTGAGTCGCCACAGCCAGGAGTGGCGTTGATGCCGGTTAGTTGTCCAAGCGGTATGTGCAATGTCGTAATTGGTCCATTCACCAGTGTAGGACTGCCAGGAAGAGGATATGCGCTTACCTGTACTGTGCTTGAGTCGAGTACGCTAAATTTGAGAAGTAGACTGGCATTGATTGGATGTGGATCGCCTTGGTAGAGGCTGATACGCAACGAGGCAACAAGACCACTCTGTTGTGGAGTAAGGCCGAGCAGGATTGCGCTTGGCTGAATGACGGTTGATGCCATTGTGCCCGCCCAACTTTGATCGTTAGCAGGAAGCTTGCTCACAATAGCAGATATTGCCGCACTTACCGCGCTTGGCACCTGCTGATTCACGCGACCTTGAACAATGGGTGATAGTGCGTCGAGACCAAGATAGGCTGTAGCGTTCAAGGGAGTCGCCTGTTGTGAATGCATATGTATTGTGCGTGTAGCGGCGTTGACAGGTGTTACCGCAAGGGCTAGCACGAGTAGCGTGAGCAGAAGTGCCCAACTGCTGTAAATATATCTTCGTTTCATAATTCTTCCTTCAATGCGGTAACAATTTGTTCAAATCGGTCGGTCCTTTGAAACAGAAGGGGACCGGCGTGGGCTGTGCCGCGACTCCCTGAATCGGTGGTGCCTTAATCAGCAACACGAGCAACTCTGTTCCCTTGCCACACGCGATTGTGGTGCTGGTATGTGCTGAGATAAGTTGCGCCGTTTTGAGTTGACCGCGTAACGCTGGCATGACCGAACTCATGAGAAGTTGATTCATCGACCCCTGCATCTGAGCGGCGGCGGCTGGACCCGCGTCGATGCCATCGCGTCGTAGATGTGCAACAGTTAAACTCAAGTTTTGTTGCTTATCCACACCTAGCGTGCCGTCCATTTCCAGCGGCATGACGCGGTGAATACCGTTGGCGTCGATGTGCAGGTTCAGGTTCAACACGAGGCCATCGTTGGGTGTAGGCGTAACGGCAAGATCGGTCAATACGCCGTTGTTGAGGTTGAGTTGTGACGCAAAGACGGAGGTGAGGGCACCTGCATCGAGACCAAGCTGAATCATACGTGGTCCTGAAACTGGTGTCGCCACCGTTCCACCGCTCAGATTTAATACGCCGCCGATAGGATTACCATTGGTGTCATCAGGCGAGTCGTCGGGACCAAACAGGAAGGCCGCGAGAATACCTCCGCCAATCAGTAAGAAAATCAGGGCGGCACTGGCGAGAATAATTCTGCGGCGACGTTTGCGCTTGTTCTTAGGTGCCGTCGCTGCCGTATCGCCTACCGTCGCTGTTGTTGCATCGTTAATGTCATCTGATGCATCCCCATCGGTCAGTATGAGCGGCTCCTCTTCCGGCTCGACCTCTGCGACGGACGGTTGGCGACCCCAGAGGAAAATTGCTGGCACCAGCGCGATAAGACACAGAATCATCGAAAAGAAAAATACTGCGCTATAGACGGTATGTGCCGACGCAATGAGATGCGCCGCGTAACCCTTCGACCACGCACTGAATTGGCTTGCGCTCGCCGAAGCTGGCAACGACGGATAGGTCGAGGCAAGCTGTTTGAAGTAGGCCAGTGCCCACGAAGTCAGAGCCGCCAGACCGAGAATCATACCAACCATACGCAGAGCGGTGACGACGGCAGAACTCACACCCGCCTGTGTCGCTCTTACCGCGTTGATGGCGGTGGTGCCGATTGGCGCGATAACCAGACCAAAGCCGAGGCCAGCCGTGATGGTGCTAATCGTAATCTGCGTCCAGTCCACATGTATAGGCCACAGGCTCATCAGGTAGAAACCAACGGCGGTAAACAACAGGCCGATAATAGCGGTGACGCGACTCGAAATACGCTCGCATAGCCAGCCGCCCAGGATCGCGCCAATGGGAATCATTACCGTTAGGCGCAGGAGAGCCAGACCGCTATCGAGAACGGGACGCTGCAAAACGGTATCGACAAAGATAGGAATGTCCGCCAGCGCGATGATAAGGGCGGCTCCAACGAGCAGACTTACCAGCGACGTAGCACTGAACGCGAGCCGTTTGAACAACCGCACCTCGACCACAGGCCAGCGTACTCTCAGTTCTACCATCACAAAGGCAACGAAGAATGCAATCGCAAGACCGATGGCAATAGGATTGTTCTGTGGCGCGGGAGCGTTCGCGGTTGAGGGACTGAGCGACGTACCCTGTTGTGCCAGACCGAGGCTGAGACAGGTCAGGGCAAGGCCGAGCAACAACGTACCAAGCCAGTCGATTTTCTCGCGTAACCGCTTGCCTCTCGGAATAAGCATCCATGCCGCAATCATTAGACCGGCAACAATAGGAATATTTAGGTAGAAGATGTATTGCCAGCCGAGGTGCTGCACTATGATCGCCCCATAGAGAGGACCGAGGGCACCGCCAGCTTCTGTCACCGCACCAATAATACCGAGGGCTAAACCACGCCGCTCCTTACCATAAAAATCGTTGGCAATCGCCATCGCCACAGGCACAATCGCGCCACCGCCGATAGCTTGAAAGAGACGTGCCGCGATTAGCACGACGAGGCCAGGAGACGATGTATCAATGCCAAAAACACTGAGAAAACTCAGGTCGAGCATATCGCCAATTGCAGGAGCTAGCGCACAAACAAGAGAACCAAGTCCGAAGATAGTCAGACAGAGCAGAAAGATACGGCGACGTCCGTAGATATCGGAGACGCGCCCCATCAGTGGCATCACTACCACGAAGCCGAGTAGATACGCACTCACAATCCACGCCGCGTGATCGAGTTGCGTAATCGGCACATGCAGGTCGGTAATAATCTGCGGTAGTGCCGTGACCACTACTGTCTGATCGAGCGTCGTAAAGAAGACGGCGATACAGGCCACAATCAGGGCGACAAATGCAGCTTTTGGCGAACCCGCACTGGTTTTCGCTGCAGTCGTCAATTGTTTCAATGCGCTCGTGCTTTGTTTTGGCATCTCTACTACGGCAGGAGCGTCGGGTGTTTCAGGTAGCATCTGCGTTTTCGGTGGCACTGAAGGTAACACAGATGAGTCTGAAGGCTCGGCGAGAGAGGGTGGCAATGCTATATGCATCGTCCCCTGCATTTTCTGTTGCGCCGCTTTATGCTTGAGCGAGAAGCGTTTGAACAGCGAGGTCGTGGAGGTGCCTTCGCTGGGAAGGTCGGTAATACTCGCTTCGGAATTCGCAAACGTTCCTGCTTGCGCCCCCTCTTCGGGCTTGCCCTCGATATGGGCGTTGGTATTCTGCGTCGTCAAAAAATCTTTTTTGTGTAAACGCGACGACGTTTCGTTATCATCTTCTAATGTATACATCTTCCCCCCTCGACAAAAATGACGGACAATGTATGAGTATAAGAATTTCTTTGCTAGGCATCAAATTTGTGGTGCTGTAATGGTGATATTTTCGTTATAATTCGACATTGTGAATATACGCGTCGTCTGCTGCGTATCGCCAGCAGCCGCCTCTCCCACCACACCAACATAATAGGGCAGAAAATCACCTTTACCCATACAGGCCGTCGTTTTTAGCAGTGTGCCAGCAGGGACGCCACCACCAGTGAAGAAGGCGAGGTCTTTGGCATCCAGTTGACCCGTGATACCCCAGCAGGGATTGGCACCCACGACATACGACGCTGGTTGCGATACATTGTGTAGCTTGCCGACGACCGAAATAAGTCCTGTATTGGGATTAGTGAGCGTGCGTGGATCGAGCATGCCTTTAACAATGCGCCATTGACCAGTTACGGGATCAGTAATAAATTGATTACCTCCCACGCTGATAAGATTGACCGTTAGTGATTGACCCGACATCAGCACAGTGGCCTGTGCCTTCACTTTATCGGGCATGGACACATCGCCATCCGCACTATGAATCTGAATCGAGTCTTGCGGTGGCGTCCCTGCATTCTGCATCTGCATGGTGACATGAAACGACTTCACCGCACGAAAGCTTCTCTGCAACGCGGTTAATAATTGTACCGTTGTTGGTCTGGGAGCGTGTGCCGCAAGCGTATTGGCATTGGTGGCTTTGTGGTGCCGCCAGGGTAGCGTACAGCCCGTAAGCAGTGTCACACCGAGTAGGCACAGGACAAGCAAGGTTAGAGAGCGTCCAAAGAAGGTGCGTACTATGCGCTGAAATCGTACTGAAAACATAAATAATGCCTCTTCCTATACATGGGCGTGACTTCCATTTACGCCCTACGTGAGCAGTCCTTGCAAGCGTTTGGGGGCTACTCTCTCTAAAGAAAGAAACGTGCTATCTTGTGTGTTTCGAGGGAAGTGGTACTTTATGGTACAAGATGAAAAACAGAAAATAGCGATGAACATGGAGCAGGACTTTTGCACGTCGTGCAAAAGTCCTGCTCCATGTTCATCGCTATTTTTTTGTGGTGGGTGTACCGTTGTTATTGAGCTTTGCCTGCTCGTCTTTAATCTTGGCTTGTAACGCGTTCAGGTATGATTGCGCTCCATCAAGGTCGGTATTGGTAATTGCATCAAGCTGTTGCGGCATGTGCGAGACCTGATCGACCCACGACTGCAACACCGTTTGCACAGCCTGCAATATACCATTATCGAGGTAGGCGTTCTTGAGCCAGCCTCGTGCGGTGGTCACAGCGTTCAGCATCGTCTTCAGAAAATCGCCCGTAATAACCGCGCCAACCTTGACGATAGGTGCAACAAACACGTCGTAGGCGACGCGTGTCAACTTTGCGGCACCGATGGCACCATCAATCGTAAAGCCCTCAATGTTGTCTAACTCATTGAGCAATGCCTTACGTGCGTTCGCGGCACCTTCTGCAAGTCCTTTGTTGAATTGATCTTCTAATTGCTTCTCAATATTCGTTGTTGCACCGCTCAGCGCACCCGGAATTTTAGGAACGAGTTCGTATGCGGCTACGCCAACACCAGTAGCGGCAGCGGCGCCGAGTCCGAGTAGCACACCGCGACGCGTTACCTTTTTCTTGCGGCGGCGTGGTCGCTCTGGCTCATCATACTCGTCCTCGTACTCCTCTGGTTCGACGAGTTGACGCGTACGTGGTGCGGCGACGCGAGGGCGAGCCACGCGTGCTTCGAGGGGATCGGCATCTTCGTAGTAGCCCTGATCAGGGTCTATATCGCCGTACTCGTCCCACTCGTCCTCGAAGTCATCATCTACCCCCTCATCATAAAGCCCATCATCGGCTCTTTCTTCCAACTGACGCGTCGAGGGCAGGTTGGGACGCGCGATAACGCCGCTCCGTACCTGACGGCGGTGGCTATAATAAGTGGGGTCTTCCAGCTCTTCGTCGGGACGTTGCGTTGGAGTCTCGTATAGCTCCTCCTCGCTCAATTGCTCTTCTGGTAGTGCTACCTCGGTTGCGGCTTTTCCCTTGCTGGCAAGAATGCTTTTGCGTGTAAGTTGTCGAGTTCTACGAAGGTTGGGGCGCTGTACGAGTTGCGTGCTGATTCTCTTAGACCGTTCAGCTTGCGTGGCCTGCTCCCCCTGACCTTGACCATTTTGCCCGTCGCGACCGCGTAATGGATCGTAGTCGTATCCATACTGGCGTCCGGGACTCTTATGATACATCTTTCGTTCCGAACGATCTTTTGCCATTTTCCTCAATCCCTTCTGAAAACAGGGTATGTAGCAAGGCATTCGTCTATCACGATGCTAATATTTCTCTTCTAAGGCATCTCTCGTGAATGCCTTTATCTATATAAACGATTCAACCTATATAAACGGGCATTCCGTGCAATTTGGTTATCTTCTATTGTACCACAAGTGGAAGAATCTTGCATGTTACATAATCTCGAATCTCTGCAATGTACGTCTCAGATTCATACGAAGAACATTAACACAACGTATACAGTCCTCTCAGGCGTTTTTCCTATATACATACGAACGAAGAGTTAGACGGTTGCGTTATAGAAAAGTCACGTATGCTATAATGGTTCTGAATATTGAGTGTTCTGTATTTCACAGGAGAATTCTAGCGCATGTCCAATGTTATAGACGAACAAACTGTACCTATAGTATCTTGTATTACCGTTGGCGCAATGTTTCAGGAGAATTGCTACCTCTATGCCTGCCCCAGTACACGAGAAGCGGTTATCATTGACCCAGGCGATGAGGCGGAGCGCATTTTAGCACGTATCAGCGAACTGCAACTTATTCCAAAGTATATCCTCAACACGCATGGACATCTCGACCATATCGGAGCTATCGACGCCGTGAGTGCCGTATATCCTATTCCTTTAGCAATTAACGATGCTGATTCGTCTATGTATACAGATGAGCGTATGGCAAGAAACTTTGGACGCCGTGCGCCGTTAGTAAAGAGAAAACCAGATATACTGCTTAAAGATGGAGATGTGATTACTTTTGGTACACTGAAACTAGAGGTACTCACCACTCCAGGACATACTCAGGGAGGCGTATGCTTTGTGAGTCGTCCCTACTGCGTCTTTAGCGGTGATACGCTGTTTTATCATAGTATTGGACGAACTGATTTACTTGGTGGCAACTACGAGCAACTTATACAATCAATTCGCACAAAACTTTATACACTAGAAGAGGACCTAGTTGTCTTCCCTGGTCATGGGGAACCAACGACGATTCTAGCAGAAAAACATGAAAATCCATTTGTAAACATCGAGGAGTAGTTATTGTGTCAACTATCTGTGTGATTGGTACGGGCTATGTGGGTCTTGTGACTGGAACGTGTCTCGCCGATATGGGCAATCGCGTAACCTGCGTCGATATAGTACCAGAGAAAATTGAACGTTTGAAACAAGGTATTCTGCCTATTTATGAACCTGGGCTGGAAGAACTGGTCGAGCGCAATGTAGCCGCTGATCGTCTGCATTTCACCACTAGCTATGATGAGGGGCTGGATAACAGCGAATACATCTTCGTCGCAGTTAATACACCAACTGGTACCACTCAGGGCGGTGCCGATATGAGCTATGTAGAGAAGGCTGCTCGCAGCATCGCGGAGAAGCTCGATCACTACGCCGTCATCATCAACAAAAGTACTGTTCCCGTTGGTAGCGGCGACGTGGTTTCACGCATTATTCGCAACAATCTGAAACACGATGTCACCTTCTCCGTTGTCTCAAATCCTGAGTTTCTGCGTGAAGGCTCGGCTGTGTTTGACTTCCAGCATCCCGACCGCGTTGTTCTCGGCTCATCCGACAAAGAGGCGGCGCACCATGTCGCACTGCTCTACCTGCCGCTACGCGCGAATATTGTGATTACCGACCTCTATACCGCCGAAATGATTAAGTACGCGTCGAACGCCTTCCTCGCCACAAAAATCTCCTTCATCAACGAGATCGCGCAAATCTGCGAACGCCTCGGTGCCGATGTCAAAGAGGTCGCCGTTGGCATGGGTTACGACAAACGTATCGGGCGTGCGTTTTTGGATGCTGGCCTTGGATACGGGGGAAGTTGCTTTCCCAAAGACGTGCGTGCCCTTGCTCATATGGCGGACGAAGCAGGCTTGCACCCGCAACTGCTCCATGCCGTTATGGATATCAACCACGACCAGCGCCGCCTCATCATCTCAAAGCTCACCGCCATTCTCGGTTCGTTGCGTGGCTGTACCATTGGTGTGCTTGGTTTAGCCTTCAAGCCCAACACTGATGACATGCGCGAAGCTCCTTCGGTTGACATCATTCGTTGGGTCACGAGTCAGGGCGCGAAGGTGCGCGTCTACGATCCCATCGCGGATGAAACCGGACGTGCTGCTCTTGAACGCGCCGAAGTTCGTCTCGATGATGTGCATTTCTGTAAGGGTGCCTACGAGGTTGCAGTGGGTACGGATGCACTCGTGTTAGTGACGGAGTGGAACGAGTTCAAGTCGCTCAACATGGCACAGATTCGTAGCGCGATGCGTCGCCCCGTGTTGATTGACGGACGCAACATCTACGAGGCCGACGAGATGAATTCGCTTGGTTTCATCTATCGTGGTATGGGACGCGGCACAAGCCCTGCACCAACCGTATTGCCTCCTGGCGATACATCGGGCGATATCGAGGATGTGCAGCAGCCAGCACTCGACTTGAAAGCGGCAAAATAATGGCAGACGAAGACCAGTCGCTTCTCTTTACGCCGCTTGTTGCGAAGGCGGGAGCCGAACTTCCCAATTGGCTATTCGGTCCCGCTGGAGTGGCTGGTCTCTCAACGCCCTTGCAGGTTCCCCAGGGCGTCAACATCGCCGTTGGCATCGACATTATCGAGGTGGAGCGTATCCGCAAAGTGTTCGAGCATCACGGCGAACGCTTCCTCAAACGCGTCTACACCGATATCGAGATACAGCAATGTCGCGGACGTGTCCAGAAACTCGCGGGTCGTTTCGCCGCCAAGGAAGCCATCAGCAAAGCTCTGGGCACAGGTCTACGCGGTGTTCACTGGCGCGAAATGGAGGTCATTCACCTACGCAGCGGACGCCCCTCCGTCCGCTTACACGGCAACGCCAAACGCCGCGCCGAAGCCCTCGGCCTCACTGCCTTCGATGTGAGCATGGCAGATCTCGCGCAACTCTCTGTTGCTATTGCCGTTGCGGTGCAAACGGATAGAGCTTCGTAAGATTCATGATGGGACAGGTCGAGACATGGTGGATATGTTTCAAACGTGGTTGCCTCATTTTAATGATTGAGGATGCGGCTTTGCAGGAGCGCGTTTAACCGCTTGGCCTCTTCTTTAGCTATCGCCAACTCCCGCGAGAGCTGGTCGTAGCGGCGAAAGCGTTCCAGCGATTTGTTAAAGGCTGTGATAATAGGCCACAGGCTTTTGTCGCGTGTCAAGGCTGCTCGCACATTCTTGTCCCCGTTGGTCGCACGGACAAACACGCTCACCAGATACCCAATTCCCTCATCGAGTACCCGTTTCTGCTCCGCCTCGTGGTGCTCTCGTTCCGCCACCCGTCGTTGCAGCAGCGCAATCTCCTCAGCGCGATCTGCACGTTTGATGGCTTGCACCGCACTGCTTACCCACAAGAAGGAGACCACCGCGACCAGCGTGTACAGCACGATGGGAACCGAGGTGATCCCGAAGCGAGAGAGCGCGAGCAATCGCTCGAAGTCGGTGCCGTGTGGCAGATAGTTGATGTCGTACCACGCAAAAAGGATGTTGATGGCGGCAACCGGAAAGACCCAGCGAGCTTTGGGTAGAACCGTCACCGCAATCAGTTCAGAGATGACCAACAGTTCAAAGATGGGCAATGTGATGACCTCGATAGGACCGAGAAGGTTGCTGGCAAAGGTGAGCGTGATGCCTGTGATCGTGAGCAACCCAGCGATGGTTGACGCACCATAGCGATTGAAGGCCAGGGCCAGCACATTCGCTACTAGGGACACGAGATGCATCGACAAGGCAGAGGCACTCTGAC
This sequence comes from uncultured Ktedonobacteraceae bacterium, assembly GCA_964250365.1. Classification (GTDB taxonomy): domain Bacteria; phylum Chloroflexota; class Ktedonobacteria; order Ktedonobacterales; family Ktedonobacteraceae; genus JBBQVS01. The sequence continues at coordinate 14,980 of CAXUGH010000018.1, read as the reverse complement.
TACTCAACACACTGGGGGTCGCCAGCAAACCCAGCAGAGTCAAAAAAAACAGGATGGTACTGAGCAGTCGTCCTCGTCGATACACCTCTCTGGCCTCGAAGTCGCCTTTGAGAGACGAGAGAGGAGGTGCGGTCAACTCAAACCAGCTACGAGTAAGCTTCGTCCATAGTGATGAGCGGGTTGGCATATCGCCCTCCTTCCTTATTTCACGAGGATACGCTGTCCTGTGACCAGCGTGTGTGACTCTGCAACGACCTTGCCCGTCGTGTCTTTGGCGATGCCTACTCCATCGGCGGTCAAGGTGTTGCCATCGGGTGAGAGGTGGACGTGAGTGGCGTGAACCTCAATAGTACCTGACCACACGTTCTTATCATCATAGGTGATTTCGACCACCGAGTAGCTTGTCCCGTTCCACACGCCTTGTCCGACAGCATGCCGATTGGAGTTGACCGTCATCGTCCCACCCTGTTGAAAGGTGATGAGGAGAAACTCGTCAAAAGGAAAGGTGCCTTTGCCTTTGACCTGCACAGTTCCTTTGACGGTTGTCACCCACCCGCCAACAATGCTTTTGGGAGGATGAACACTTGACGCACCAGAAGGCGGTGCTGAGGTGCAGCCGAGCAGAAAGACGAACAGGACACTCCCTGCTCCTATGGCGAGTCGTTTGAAGACGAGATGTGACATGAAATATTACTCCTTCTAAAAAATATTCGTGAAACTAGCTGTTCTTCTCGTGTTGGACGGAGGCATGAGGCGGTGTGACAAAGACGCCACGTCCTTGATACTCGATCCATTGCTGGATATCCTCAGCAAAGGCATCCATCACGCGACAATACGCTTGCCACTCCGCCTCGGCCTTTTGCATAATCTGGTGATAACTGGTTCGTTGCACCCCGATGCGTTCGAGATAGGCATGAAACTGCTGGTCGTAGGTGTCGGGATGTACCTCGATTTCGGTGCCATCCTCTAAGCGGACAAAGTGATGCCCATTGGGGCTATAGCCAAAGCCACCGCGTCCTGCATACCACTTCATCTTTGCCATTACTCGTCGCCTCCAGCTTCGTTTCGTTCGGGGTGAGATACCTGTTTCTCTTGCTCTTCTACATTCCAATAGTCGGTATTCATGAGAGCCTCAGCCTCTTCATGCTTGCCCGCTCGGAAGAGACCAAGAATGCGCTCGGCTCCCTGTTGCATGCGAGCGGTGGTACTGGCGTGATTGGCGACGATGGCGGGTCCGTACAATCCTAAGCGCGACGCTTGTTCCTCTAAGGCGAGTTGTTCTCGCAGACGCGCAACTTCGCTTTTGTGAGTGGTCACAGTGTGCTCTTCTCCTTTCATTATTCAGAAGGGAGGAAGATTTCGGGAGCCTCGACGAACCTTGCGCCCTCCTCTTCCTCCTCGATCATTCCAGCAAGGACAAGCGACCCTGCTTGAAACCCGTTTGGCTCGGCTCGCACTCTGAGTATCTGCAGGGTAGAATACTTCTCATTGCGCCACTGTGTCGCGGCTTGTGATGCCTGTTCAAGCGTTTCGGCGTAGACATGAGCCAGTTGGGTTGTGCCATTGCCATCAGTGGCAAAAATCAGGTGATAGGTTTTCTGCCTCGTCATAGAATTTCTCACTTGTGGTATTTCATACAGCATAGGTTTCGCTATGAGAATACTTAATTTATTTGAAAAGGGGAATGTCTTTCAATCAACGCCTATTTCCACCCTTCGATGATGTAATTGCCTTCAATTCTACTTGGGGCGCGACGAAATCATCTATTGCAAATACACTTTTTATCAGATACAATCAGTGTGAAGATAGAGGTACTTCTGAATATATTTCTCAATATAAAGGATGTTCTTGTGATGAGGAAAGCAAAAGCCCCAAACCAAGCACTACGCTATCATAGAGAGCGGCACAATTGGACTCAGGAACAGGCTGCTGAAGCACTATTAAGTGTTTGTGGACCAGGGCGACGCGGAGAAATCAATGCACGGATGTTTTCCAGATGGGAACGAGGCGAACAAATCCCAAGCATTGAATATCGAGAGAAGTTGTGTCGCTTATATGGAGTGTCCTCGCCCGAAGAGCTAGGCTTTCTCAGACGAGAAGGTGTATCTCAAGAATCTTCTCCATCCAATACTCTCTCAGCTTCTTTGGTCTCAGTCGAGCGGCAAGAGCAAGCATGGTTCACTCTAGGAACAAGTTATCTAGGACAATTATTCAATGATGGGTGGTCGATTGGCGAGATACTTGATATGTCGAAGCTCCTACTACAGACTATTCAGGGAATGCCACCCCTTAACAGGCCGAAAATTCTGGAATCAAGTTCTGTTACAAGTGTACGTAGTATTCCAGTTCTTAGAAGTAGTTCCGTTCCAGAAGATGAGTGTCTGCAGTTGTGTTACGCTTTAGATAGGAGTATTGATGCTGGATGGAGATTGTTTCACACGACAGGGAGCATACAAGTATTAACTGTTGGAAAAGCTCTACTTCATATAATACAGCAAAACCACGTATGTATTCCCTCTCGTAAGAGAAATAGCTTCTACTCCTCGGTACAAAATTTAATAGGGCAAGCACTTCATTTTCAATGTCGCTATGAAGAGGCTATGGAGGCACATGTTAACGCGCACATAGCAGCACTAGGATCGGGTGAAGCGTCTGAGGTTGTAAGATGTTTGTTCTGTCAATCTAATGTTCATAGAACTTTGGGTCAATACTCACAATCAATTCAAGTGATAGAGGAAGCATTGTGTTATCTCAATGACCCAATTGATGAAATGCTTATCCGCATAAAGGCACATCTCTTAGCAAGTTGGGCTGATAATGCAATGAATTTGGGCGAATATAGTATTGCGCGGCAGAAGCTTGCGGAATCAAAAGTACTGCTAGACGATGTTACGCCGGATGAAGAATTTGATCTAGCAAGTTGGTTTCAGCTTGCTGGAAACTACGCGTACATGACGCAAGATTACGAGACAGCTACTCAAGAGTACGAAAAGGCTCTTATCACGCTTTCGTCACGCTGGTTTATGCGACAAGCTCTCATTTTAATGCCCTTGTTATCGACCTATACCTGCACGCAGAATCGCGAAGGAATCTTGGCTATATTTGAGAGAGCAGTAACTGCGGTACGGTCACTCAATGAACCAATTACAAACAAGTATTTTGTAGATACCGTACAAGGAATACTTGTTGTATTTGAAAATGATTCACGCGTCTATGACTCTGCATCTCAGACGTTGCATCAATTTTCATAGATATTCTCAATTCGTATTTCTCGTGTTTAAGATAGGTGTTCGACTAAGAGAAGACCACCATCACAGTCTTCGCACCACATTCTTCCCTTACCGCCTAGTTGTTGGATGCACCATTGTCCTAACGCTTCGAGTTTGGCACGGGTAAAGACTTGCTTATGTTCATAGATTATTTCAGGTTCTTGCTCATAAGGTACGGTCAGGATAAGCCGATGATTTGTCACTGTCAAGAGATGCTTGAGGACACGATACATGTCTTCCTCATTGAAATGTTCAATAACGCCAAGAATAACGGACGTATCGAATTGCCCCAGTGCGGGAATATCTTTTGTCAACAGGTCGGCTTGAACGAACTGTATTTGATGCAAATTTCTCTCTTCGGCTATGTCCTCCATAATGGAAAACATGCTTGTTTGAATATCCACCCCTACTATTCTCTTCATAAAGGGAATGCGTTCTGCAATAATGAGCGGAAGGAAGCCAGAATCACAGCCAGCATCAAGAAATGATTCTCCAATACACAGTTCACACACACGTTGATACCACGTTGTAAATGCCCCTATGGTTGCATAAAAATTGAGGGGGGATGGAGTACGAGCCGTTGACAGAAATAAGAGGAAACGTTGAAGTGTTTTGGCAGCGTAGTAGTGCCAAGCATACAGCGTATCTTCTGGAAAGAAGGAACCGATGATGCCAGTGAGGATTCGAGTATAGTCATCTGGACCTTTAATAAGCCCCAACGGTTTAAGTTCCATGAACACATAATGCTTGATATCAGCATTCATTTCTTCAAGTGTAAAGCGATGAACGAGAACAATCTTCGGCTCTTCTTTACGCACGAAGAGCGAGAAGTGGGGCATTTCTTGTCCCTGATAGCTCCACCGTAAAAAGCATCTTTTCAGTATGTCTTGGTTCATATGAGAGCCATTCATAACATGTATATTTCCAACAGGAACAGCTTTCTCATAAAGGTGTATTGTTTGCATGAGAGAAGAAGCGAGAATACCTTGAAGAATAAGATCAGCATCACTAAGTGGTTTGAAAACGTTCAGAGGCGTCAGTTCATTCAAAAGAAATTGCTTGATGTCTTCTTGTGTTTCCTCTGGAGCAAACCAATGAACCAGAATATTTTTTGGCTCTTCCGCACGCGTAAAGAGCAGAAAATGAGATGTCTCATGTGCTTGATAGTCGCCTTGAGCAAAGCGTTTTTTCAGCAAGGTGCGGTTTACTCGATACCCATTCACGACCACAAAATCCCCCACATGGATTGACCGTTCCTGAATCGAAACTTTCTTTGTCTCGGTATGGGAAGGACTGGTGGAAGGCTGTTTCTCAATCATTGTTCGCTCCTGGGAAATAGAATGGTGTTCTCCACGTATGTTTGCAGTCGTGTATCAGGTACGTCAGTATATCATAGTTCTCAATGATGAGAGTGTCTTTGCAGTCTTTAAGGTATGCAAGAAGCTGTATTCTGCTGTTGTGCTATACAGCGGACATCTCGAAACGAACAGAAGTGGAATGGTTGATACATCATCCGTAGCTTGGTGGCACATGTTGAACGTGCATTACACAGGCGGCATCACTCCCCGTATAGACGCATCGACCAATTGCACGGGATGCAACGCTGGAATTGGCTTGTCGAGCCGTTGTAGCGATGCCTTAATTTGCAGTAAACAGCCAGGGTTGGCAGTAGCGATCAAATCAGGATTTGTACTCAAAATGTTCTCTGCCTTGCGCTCACCAAGCTGATTCGCGGTCTTAGGCTCCAGCAGGTTGTAGGTGCCCGCGCTACCACAGCATATTTCGGCCTCTGGAATATCCGTCAATTCGAGGCCAGGAATGGCACGTAACACCTCGCGCGGTTGCTTGCGAATGCCCTGTGCATTGGCGAGGTGACAGGCGTCATGATAGGCGACCCGCAAGGAAATGGGATGACGTGGCGCAACTGGCTCAAGTTCCGCGAGTAGTTCTGTGATGTCGCGCACGGACTCCGAAAACGTCTTCGCGCGTTCGGCATACTCAGGGTCGTCGCGTAAGAGATAGCCATACTCCTTGAGATTCGAGCCACAGCCAGCGACGTTGACCACAACCGTATCGACAGCCCACGCCTCGAACGTGTCAATCAGGCTACGCGCAAAACGTAGCCCCTCCTCCTCACGTCCTGCATGCACACTAAGGGCACCGCAACAACCCTGCGTTGGCGGTACAACCACATCGCACCCCTCCGCCGTGAGGACCCGAATAGTCGCCGCGTTCACGTCATCAAAAAACACGCGTTGAATACAGCCGCTCAATAGTCCTACGCGGCGTCGCTTCGTCTGTTTTGCACGGTTAAACGCTTTCGGTTTCGATAGAAGCGAGTTCAGACGAATGGGCGGTAGAATAGCCTCCATTCCCAGCAGACGCGCAGGAATGAGCCGTTTTGCTGTTGGTGTTTCAAGCAGACGTTTCGCGCCGCTCTTCTGATAGAGCCAGAGCAGGGGCGTCAACAAGCGCAGACGTGCGGGATAGGGGAAGAGGCTAAAGATGAGATTACGGAAGAGGATATCCCATATATTACGTGAGTGATGTCGCTCAATCTGTGGACGCGTGGCCTCGATCAGCTTGTCATACTGCACACCCGATGGACACGCTGTAACGCAGGCCATACA
>CAXUGH010000018.1:0-8981 GCA_964250365.1 uncultured Ktedonobacteraceae bacterium | reverse complement strand
CCTACAAACCTTCCCGCATTAAGCGTCCCATTCGGATCGAACCGTGCCTTCAAATTTCGCATCACGCTCAACGCGGGAACAGGACCCCATATATCAAGTTGGCGTGCAAGTTGGAAGAGTGCCTCTGTAACGACGAGATTGCCTCTTTGCTCTAACGCAATCTGTCGTAGGGCGTTGACGCTGGCTACGAGTGCTGCATCGTCTCCCGCAAGATGTACGAAAATCAGGCCATGCCCAGCATGCGCTCGCCACGTTGCTCTTACCTGTTGCCGTTGGCATATCTGTTCAAGTTGAGTCAACCAGGGTGCGACTCTAGTTGGTAACAGGCTAGCCTTCAATGTGAGCGCGTTGGAGGAACTGCTCTTTGTAGTAGCTGTATATAAGGATTGTTGTGTCCAGAATTGTGTTTCCGCGTCACCTTCAAGTACCTGTATTGGTTCGGTTACATTTATGTCCGTGACCATTGTCCGTAGGGTGTCGGTCTGTGCTATGACCGCCTCTTGTCCCATCTCGAAGCGCACTGCCATCGTACACACGTCGGTTTGTGAAGTGTCGCCCATAATGTCTACGATGGTGGGAACGAGCGTTGAGCCTATAATACGTACCGCGAGTTCACAAAGCGGTGTTACCGATGATGCCGAGATACGCACGGTGCGCGATGCAACGGGTAGAGGGTAGAGGCGGAATGTTGCTGAGACGATGACGCCGAGCGTGCCCATTGCACCTGTGAAGAGCTTGGGCAGGTCGTAGCCTGCAACGTTTTTGACGACCTTGCCGCCGCCTTTGGCAATCGTGCCGTCGGGCAATACCACGCGTATGCCGATAATCTGGTCGCGCACACCACCATAGCGTAAACGGCGTGGTCCCGTTGCATTCGTAGCGACGAGACCGCCAATTGTCGCCTCCGGCGCAAGGTCGGGGTCGAGGGCGAGCCACTGCTTCGTCTTTGCCAGCGTTTCTTGTAAGGTTGCTAGAGGCAATCCTGCTTCGGCGATAACTATAAGGTCGTTTGGCACATGCTCGACGATGCTGTTGAGGCGCGTGGTGCTTAAAATAATGCCGCCACTCGTTGGTGGTAGACCTATATCGAGTTGCGTACCACCACCACGCACTAACACATGCAAACCGTTTTTATTGGCGAAAGCCAGCACCGCCGCTATCTCTGTCTCGTTTGCTGGCTCTACAACGACCTGTGGCTGTATGCCAGCACCGCTATCAGCATCAGTAGCGGCATGGACCCAATTCCCTACCAGCGGCTCAAGAGCGGATTGTAGCGATTGCGTTGAAATAGTCATACGTTCAACCCTTCTCTACTAAAAGCGTTCAATCACGCCTGCCGCCTCAAGTGGATGCTGACGATATGGACCAGGAACCTCGCCACACAGACGCGGCGTAGGATACACCTTGTCTGGATTGCTCAACTTATCAGGGTCGATGGCGCAACGGATAAGCTGATGCGTCGCCATATCGTCGTCACTGAACATGAATTGCATGTAGGCTTTTTTGTCGATGCCCACGCCATGCTCGCCCGTGATGCTACCGCCGTGATTGACGCAGATGTGCAATATCTCACCTGCTAGCTTCTCCGCAGAATGTTCGGCACCTTCGTTTCTTGCATCATACAGTACAAGTGGATGTAAGTTGCCGTCGCCCGCGTGAAAGACGTTGGCGACGCGCAGACCGTAGCGCGAACTCAAAGTCTCGATTTCGCGCAACACTTCCGATAGGGCGGTACGAGGTAGCACGCCATCCTGCACAATATAGTTCGGGCTGATACGTCCCATTGCGGCAAAAGCGGCCTTGCGTCCCTTCCACATCAAATTGCGCTCCTCTTCGCTACGTGCGCGGCGATACTCCGTTGCCCCCGCTTTTCTAGCAATTTCCTCGATCAATGCGAACTGCTGTGCAACCTCTGTCGCAGGTCCGTCGAGTTCGATCAGTAAAACCGCACCAGCATCGAGCGGAAAACCAGCATGCACCGCCGCCTCACATGCCTCGATTGCCAGCTTATCCATCATCTCAACAGCGGCTGGTACAATGCCAGCCGCGATAATACCGGAGACAGTTTCGCCAGCCGCATCAGTATTTGTATAAGCTACCATAACCGTCTGTGCTAACTCGGCCTTGCGTACAATACGCACAGTAATCTCGGTGGCGATACCAAGCGTACCCTCAGAGCCAACGATAATGCCAGCTAAGTCATAGCCAGGAGTATCAAGCGTTGGGCCGCCAATCTCGACCAGTTCGCCATCGGGTAGCACGAGCTTCATGCCAAGAACGTGATTGACGGTAAAGCCATATTTCAGGCAGTGGGCACCACCAGAATTTTCAGCGATATTACCACCAATCGAACATACCTGCTGGCTCGAAGGGTCTGGGGCATAATAGTAGCCATGCGGAGAAACACGTTGCGTAACCCATAGATTGATCACGCCGGGTTGGACGACGACACGCTGATTGTGTAAGTCAACGTCGAGGATGCGGTTCATACGGGCAAGCGAAATAACCACGCCATTTTCGATTGGAAGGGCACCGCCCGAAAGACCCGTGCCCGACCCACGCGGCACAAAGGGGATATGTTCACGCGAACAGACGCGGAGAATTCCCTGTACTTGCTCCGTCGAAGCTGGTAGCAACACAAGGGCAGGAGTAACGCGAAAGCTGGTCAAGCCATCAGATTCGTAGGTGCGTAGCTGCTCCTGTTTCTCTATCACGCCTTCATTGCCTACAATTGCTCGCAACTCTGCAACAATGCCTGCTTTTAGCATCAGCGTCTTCTCCTTGACACATTGCCTGCTCTGACTACGATGTCGTCGCTACAAGGGGGAATATATTTGTCCCCATACTATATCTCTATGGAGGGGAACATATCAAGTTTTCTCTCGTTTCCCCTCGGCAACATCGTTGTTACCTGACATCCTTTGTTTCCATGAAGCTCTCTTTTATATCTATTCAATAGATATCCTATCTGATGTTCCTCTCTTTTCCTTGATGACCTCAACAACTGCCTCGATCCCATATGTATGAAAGAGGAATTGTAACAAGCGCATACGAGAGGTGGGATGCCAAAGCGTCTGGCTCATCAACTTTTCTATCACACTCGTCAACTCGGCTGGAAGAAGCATAAGACGCGATGCCTCTTCCCTATGGCGTGCTTTCAAGAGCCAGTTTTCTCTTACTTCTTCTGATGTGATGTTAAGCTTGATAACCGTGATGGGATCTACCGAGAGCGTCAAATATTCGACGCTGAGCGAGAGAACTCTGACGCTCTCTATCGCATTTTCAGGTATCGCAAATTCCTCCTCTAATCCGCGAATGGCTCCCGCAAAAAAATCGGGATCGCCTTTTTGCGTAGGTAAACCTTCACGATTGCTTGCAGGTGCATTCATAGTTTCCTCGAATGAGGCAGACCAATGACTGGGATAGAAGGCAACAGATGTCGAACGCTGGACAAGCAAAATCTGTTGATCGGCTGTAACAACGACGCATTGAATACTTACAGGAGCAGGGATGAGAGAGGTTCCTGTGTCTGTCGAACTATAGGTCAAGGTGGTATTGCCATACTTCTGACGAATTGAAATAGGAGAGCCATCAACCGTTTTCAACAGTGGCTCGTCGAAGAATGGGTTCAGGCTAAAATAGTCGTAGAAACCAATGGGTGCAAGGACAATTTTGAGTTGATCGAGTTCACTAAATGCAGGAGTTGCCGAAACAAGCCTGTAGTGAGGCGCATTGAAGTAATGTTTCTCAATCGCAAGAAGTTTCTCTCGGCGTATCTTTGCCACATCGTCGGGAATAGGAAGCTGGATCGTGAGGATCGTCGTCTGAATATCACGCGGCTCCCATCCTTTGAACTGCTCACTATTGGTGAGAAGGATACAGTCGTCAACCGCAAAATGTTCGACTTCTGCCAGTTCCATGAGCCATCGAGCATTCTCAGAGGCAAGGTCGTAAAGACTGTCAAGGTTTCCCATGTTCTCTCCATACTGGTTTCCCACCACAATTCTGCCTCCTATCGTTTCTGAATAATGAACAGAACTTCGTATTGGCTCAGGTGTAGATAGACTATTGGTATTACTTTGATGACGTATTTGGCTCAGGCGTTTCCTGGTTTCCAGCAACGCATTGCTGTATTCTTGAGCTTTTAGTTTTAAGGTGGGAGGAGCATTAGTTACTCCCAACTCTATCTCTCGTTTCTGCAAGTTCCTCAGCAGTTGTTCATAAACTTGTTCTAATCTCTCAAGGTCTGTTATCTCATGTGTAGACCCTTTTACGATAGGAGATACGAAGCCCAACTGAATAGCTTCAAATTCAGTTAAGAGTGACTGTTCTATATTTGCTAAGTGCAAATATCTTTCTGTTTCTACGCTAGAGGTGCAAAGTATCTCCGCAAGGTTAATGAGCAACTTACGTACCGATCCCTTGAAGGGTTGAGAAACTTCATTATTTTCTATGCGTGAGATCGTACTGCGACTTGTATCAACAAGCTTTGCTAATTCTTCGAGCGAGAGGTCTGCACTACTTCGCAAATTTGATAAAAAAGCTCCGAAATACCTCATGCTTCAAATTTCCCAACTTTGCATAGAGTCTCTAACGTGTGCATTTTAACACTCTCCCACAATTTCTCAGAATAGATATTGTTTTCCCACTATTCCCAGTCATAATAACACTGAACCTACGAATAAGGGAAGGGAGTAAAGAGTATGCAAGAAAACAAGAGCGAGGTTGCTCAACTCATGAGCAGAATCACCGCCGAATACGAAGCCGCCCAAGCAGGTCTCTCCGGCCTTGCCTTTGGTACGGCTCGTCACGATTTTATCAATGCTCGCATGGAAAACATTGCTGTGCTACATCAAGAATTGGCACACGAAATTGGACCGATGCAAGCTATCAAGCTGGTTGCAGAGATGGCAGAAGGGGAGAAGCAATCATGATTGACGACCAACCAACACAACCCGTCGCAACGCTGTGGGCGCGGCGTCCCACCTTCAAACAATTCCGTGAACGCTATCATCTCACCTATTTCGAGATTGCACAACGCGCACAGGTGCGACCGTGTATTGTGTACAGGATGGAGCGCGGCTTCAAAACCGAGTTGATGGTAGCGGTGCGTAGCCTGGCGGTGTTCTCCGAGCGAGCAGGGCGCACGGTACGCTTTGAGGAGATGCAGGGGATTCATCTCAAAATGTAGGGGCTATAATTTATTACGCCCTCGAACGGCAAAACATACCATGCCCAGCAATTGAGGGACGATATCAATAATGGGAAACGGGATCGACGGGGACGAGGGCGTAATGAATTATAGCCCCTAAAACGAATGTTCAAGATGATTTACCTCGTCATTCTTTTTTTCGGAAGACCTACTTCCTAACTTGAAGCACTTGGTCACTCTGCTTACTAGTAAAAATGGAGTGGAGTGAACAAGATTTCTGCTAGAAAAGCAGAAACTTACAAAAACCTTTGAAAGATAGTTTTTCATAGTAGTTTATTGGAACCTCAGAGCAGTTGAAAAGAGCTAATTTAGGAGGATATTTATGAATAAGTTCAGCCTTATTTACTTACTAGCCGCTGAGACTATTGTATGGTTTCTTCTCTTCTTTACATTCAAAGAATTAAAGCTATCAAACGAAATTGAGATTATTGTATTTATCGTATATTTTGTAGTTATAATTGCATCATTAGTAATTGCTTATCGTCGCATGAAGAACAAAATATGAGAAGACAAATTAACATAGCAACAACCTGAATCAAACTTTAGAAAAGAGAAAGTAATAATCAAATGAAGAATTTCGATTGGTTTAATCTGTCACTTGTATGGAAAACGTGGACTATCATTGTTGCTATCGTCTTTATCTTGATGGCTATTATCCTGTTTAGTATGAGATTTCCCATCATCAAGATCATTATAGTAGAGATAGGTATTATTACCGCTTGGCTTGTTTTTATGGTACTATATGGCACTTTGATATACTTTATTCGCAACAAAAGGCAATCATAACATCTCTCTTGCCTCGGATATAACATCTACGGCAACAGCCTCAACAAAAACGAGACCGTGAGCAACCCCTGGCAGTACGCCAGTGGCTACTACGACGCGAACACGGGCTTGTACAAGTTCGGCACGAGGTACTACGACCCGCAGACGGGCAGGTGGACGCAGAAGGACCCTGAGCCATCGGGGAATCCGTATGTGTATGCGGGCAATGAGCCGAATATGCGTGTGGATCCAAGTGGGAGGGGTTGTTTTGATACAATAGTTACAAACACCGCAGAGTTTTTAGCTGATGCAGTTTTTGTAGGTGGAGTTGGTGTTGCTCTTCTCGCCTTACTCGGCTCAGCAACCGGACCTGTAGGAGTTATGGCTGCACTAGCAGTGATTATCGTAGCCGTTACTGGATACATTATCAAAGTAATCGCTGTAAACAAGTATAACAACATTGCCAGCGTCTGCGGCTTTCCACAATGGGATGGGTCTGTTCCTATCTTCTAACACCTGTACAATGAACTTTTAAGAAATAGTGGAGGAGGGATAAACTCCTCTTCCACTGTTTACACACGAAAGGACGAGAAAAGTTTTCATGACTACTTTATTTGCTATAATCGCACCGTCAATCTTCGTTCTAGTAGGAGGAGGATTAATTATTCTTCTTGCGCTAGGGCTACAAAGATTATTTCACTTTCCACAATCTTACATAATCATAGTAATATATATTATGTTAACTTTTATCATTTCTTCCCTTGCTAACATCGTCCTTTCTCAGTTTCCCTCGACCAAGCCACTGACACTATGGAGTGATGTCGTATTTTTGACAGTAGGAGCTTATTTAACGGTGAGAGTCGCCTTCAAAAAGATGAAACAAGAAAGAAGTTCCATAAGAGAGAAGTAATATTACTTTTTGAAAAATAGCCCGAATAAGAGAACGAGACGGTGAGCAACCCCTGGCAGTACGCGGGCGGGTGACTACTACGATGCCATAAGGCGATTGAAAAGTTCCCTGACAGGAATACAGCGGCAGAGCCGCGGTCATGGAGTCAGGGGACTTTTGAATAGCCATGAATCCCCTGCTTTTACCCCACTTTTACAGTATACTCTTCTTTAAGAGAATGAAAAAACTCATCCTCCCCATCAACTCATCCCCCACTCATCACGGTAATAATGGTAATGATTTCTTCCATCTCCTTCAGTAATCACGGTAATAATGGTAATAATGGTAATGATTTTCGCTGATTGACGCATCCACTAACAAGGAGAGGCATGTGCATCCGATTGACCACATCTCATACACATTAACTTTAGCCGCGAAAGAGGGCTACGGAACGTTTTATCATCAATGTTGTCCCGTCGCCAGTCCATAGAACAACAAGGTTACTGCAATAAGCAGAATCACCGTAATTAGTACCAAGCCGAAGTTGTGGAGCAGGCTGAGCGGCTGCCCCTTCATGATTTTGCGATTGTTGCCGACGAGTAGCACAACGATGACGAGCAGAGGTGCCATGATACCCGCGATGATGTTGGACCAGAAGATCAGTTGAATGGGATTGATACCGATGAGCGCAACAATCAGACCCACAACGAGAGCTGCTGTGAGAATAAGGTAGAAACCCTCGTCTTGCCAGGGACGTTTCGAGAGTCCCGAAGGCCAACCAACAGCACCCGCAACAGCATATGATGTGCTTGCTAGTAGGACGGGGATAGCGACAATGCCTGAGCCGACGAGACCGATGGCGAATAGATAACGCGCGAACGGACCCGCTAGTGGCTCTAATGCATGTGCGGCATCGGCGGCAGTGTTGATGGTGCCGTGATGAATAAAAATTGTCGAGGCCGTACAGATGATAACAAAGTACGCCACGACCTGTCCGCTGATCGCTCCTGTACCAACATCTATCTTCGTGTCGCGCAATTGCTGTTTAATGTTACCCGCTCGCTTCTCTTCAATCTCGCCTTGTGCCTGCCAGAACATCGAGTAAGGCGAGATAGTCGCTCCCAACAATGCCACTGCGCTACTAATACTGGCGAAACCGAAACTAATTTGCGGCACAAATGTATGCACGAGAACAGCACCCCAATTAGCATGTAGGAAGAACGCGGTGAGAATATAGACGACGAACACGAAACTCATACCAAGAAAGATTTTCTTGAATGACTCGAAATTGCGATACACGGTGAGATACCATAATACGAAGCCAGCGGGAACGACGAACCATACCCAGGAAATATTCGTGACCAGTTCCAAGCCAGTGCCAATCGCGGCTAGGTCGGCAGCAATGAGTGCTAGATTGGTAATAATAAGGAGGAGTGAGGCGATAATGGCGAGTGGACGACCATAATGCTGACGTAACACCTGTGATAGTCCCTGTTGACTGACACGTCCAATTTTCGCACATGCGTAGAGAACTGCATAGTAGAGTGGTGCCGCGAGCAACATTAACCAGAGATGTCCGTAGCCAACAGTTGCGCCATCGACAGAGTATGTGGTAATAGCGGAGGGATCATTTCCCGCTGTACCTGATAACGCCCCTGGTCCAATAATGCGCCAGAAGGTGTTTGATGGACGTGGCGCATGAATATTGGCCTCTTTCTCACGTATACCTTCGACCGTCGGTGCCTGTTGCTCAATCTGATCGAGTAGACTGTCTTGAGGTCTTTCATTTTCATCCGCTAGCTTGAGTTCGCCGGGCTTCACAAGCGATTCTAACTCTGCTTCGCTGGCATCGATCTTCACATCACCAGAACTCTGCCCATCGATCTCTGGGTCTACCTCTTGCACGCGGTCTATCGGTATCTCAAGCTTCTTGCGAAACAGGATACCTTTGGAGACCTCGATAGCCTTGACCTCGCCCTGTCCGTCTCTTTCTACATCCGTCACCCTTGCAGAACTGATATCTGAATCGCCGAGATCTCCATCCGTTGATTCGACCTTCATACCAGGAACAATTTCTTCATTTTGCTTTTTACCATGTATATCGCGCATAAATAT
>CAXUGH010000017.1:0-31611 GCA_964250365.1 uncultured Ktedonobacteraceae bacterium | reverse complement strand
CTGCTCCGGTACGCGCAACAGGAGCGCAGTCGTCTGAGTTTTTGCTGTCATTGTATATGGTTGACCTGTGAGCATACCGTATTCGCCGATGCACTCATCATAGCGGTGAATGGCTACTGGTAGTTTACGCGCGGCCTCGTCCAGCATCGTCAGTGCTACCAGACCATCTAGGATAAAGTAGAGGTCACGTCCGTATTCGCCTTCGCGATAAACATATTCGCCTTTAGCAAGCGTAAGCAATTGTGACGATGCAAGGATGTGCTGTAGATAGTGATCGGGCACTGCCTCTTCGTCGGCGAGTACGGGTTGTTCTCGTAAACGTGCAATAAGTTGTGGTAGCGTCCAGTTGTGCGGAATGACATGCGCGAGACGTTGCAGGTCAATGCGTTCCTCCCATGAAGGTCCAAGACGTTGTTTGAGCGAGAGCATCAACAGGTCACGATGGTTGTCAACGGGACATACGGGTACGCACGAGCCGCACATAACGCATTCATGTGTAAAGCGTGCGACATGCGACAACACCTCAGATGAACCCGTTGCGGAATTCAAATCGGCGATATTCACCTGCGACGAAAGTGGAACGGGACAGGCAGCCATGCAGCGATCACAGCCAATACACATATCAAGCTCGAAGTGAATCTGTTCCTCCGTGAAACTCTGTGTATCTGTGCGGTGCGTCAAGCCGCCGACACGCTGTGCCTCAATGCCGCTATCTACTCTCGTATCGCCAGCCTGTACACGGAATTGAACGTCGCCGATACGCAATACATCCTGTGGTTGCAATACGTGAACACTATTGCGGTCCAGCCGAACAGCATTGATAAACGTTCCATTAGAGCTACCGATGTCGCGTAGTTCGTATTGCTTGCGTTGACGCATGATTTCGACATGGCGTCGTGATACGGAACGGTGTTCGATTCTCACGCTCATAGCAGCATCGCGTCCTATCGTCACTGTGTCGCGTCCGCGCAAATGACTGAGCAGTATTTCTGAGGTGGCGACCTGGACACCCGCATGCGGAATAGGTACCAACTTCATGTTCGCTTCTTGCTGCTTATCAAGGTAATCGTCAAGCGAAAAATCGTCGGCAAAGAGGCGATGCACAACGGGCAAAAGATTGACCTGCTGTTCGATAGCACGCTTAAAGGCCAGGGCATGTTCGCGCTCACCAAGAAAGAGAATGCCTACGGGGATACCATTGCGTAGCAGTACCTTACGGTAGCTACGCGGTTTGGGCGGCGCGATAATCTCCTGAAAGCGAAGAGCGTTTGCTAGCTGTGTTGTTGCACCAATCGAGACAAAATCAAGTCTGCACAGGAAGGTGGCGTTATAGAATTTATCGACAAAGGCTATCTGGCGCGTCTCACCTTCATTCAGCATGTTGTAGGCGGCAGTTTGTGCCTGTTGAACGGCGGGATACCATTGACCGAGTACACGCGGTCTGCCCGTCAGCATATTGACCGTTTCCGTGACATCACCAGCCGCGAACACATCACGAACACTGGTACGCATTGCCGCGTCAACCTGAACACCAAGTTGACAGGCGATACGGCTTTGCTGCACGAAGTCAATATTGGGTGCGATGCCGATAGCGATGAGCACCATCTCACAAGGAAGAGATTCTCCACTGCTTGTGACGACTCTGCTCACCTTCCCATCGTCTCCTACAATCTCGGCTATCTCTTCGTTCGTTCGCACATCAATACCGAGCCGACGTTCCTCCTGTAGCACCATGTCAGATGCCGTCGCATCTAGCACCTCCGACCACAGTGTTGAATGGCGTAGAAGATGTACGACCTCATAGCCGCGCTGAACGAGGGTTTCAGCACTTTCCAATGCCAGCGTACCACTGCCGCAAACGACGATACGTTTGACTTCTGGAAGGTAACGTACAACTCGTTGATAGTCGTCAACTGTGCGTAGCGTTGTGACACCAGTGAGCGTTAGCCCTGGGCAGGAGAGTTGACGTGGTTTGGCACCATGAGCAAGGAGCAGTTTACGGTATCCAATGCCTCGCCCATCACTCAGTTGTACCGTATGCTGTGTATGGTGGACCGCGACGACGCGTCCGCGAACAAAGCTGATGTGCTGCTGCTGGTAGAAGGTGGAGGGACGCGCCCACAATTTCTTTTCCTCTACCCGTCCCGCAAGATAATCCTTCAACGCGGGACGGTAGTAGGCGGGATACGGTTCATCAGCAATCATGGTAATCGTGCAATTTGCGTCTTCGGTACGTAAAACTTCGGCGGCGGTCACGCCCGCGATACCATTTCCAATAATGAGATAGTCTACCTGTTTGCTCAATGAAACACTCCTATGGGATGGAACGGAAATAAGACGAGCTTGTATGCATACTGGTACACATGCTGAATATAAGTGTAGCTATTTTTGTGGAGAAACGCACGGAAGTAAGACTATCTTGCTATATGAATTGCATGCTGGTTGAGAAATCTCAAGAAAAAATTGCCACAAGTCCTACTTTCTTGCACGAATATTGACGCATTATGAACCTATTCGATACACTTTACAGCAAAAGAGCGTACTACAACGTGTTTTTTCTTAACTTAGGGAAGTCATAGGAGAAAGCACAGAGGGGGTATACATGCAGTCAACAGTGATAGATCAGCCCGTCGGCAAGAATATTGGCGACTATCAGATAACACGATCTCTGGGGCGTGGCACATTAAGCGCGGTATATGAAGCGCGTAAAGAGAATGCAGGAACGACATTCGTTGTCACTACATTTCTTCTGCCCGACACGCTTTCAGCACCAGCACGTATGAGTTTTCTGAAGCGTTTTGAGCGAGAAAGCTCTATATTGATGGAACTTCGTCATTCATACATTCTTCCTGTGCTGGACTATGGTGAATATAACGGCCTACCATATCTCGTCACACCATCGGTAAAGGGAAGTTCGCTCAAGAAATTATTGCGGCACAAGGGAAGCTTTACACCACAACAGGTATTCGAGTTGCTCAAGCGGCTCGTCGATGGCTTTAGCTATGCTCATCAACATGGTGTTGTGCATGGTACATTGAACTCCTCCAATATTTTATTTGGCAACTCGATGCAGATAGCTGGTTTCGGGCTAATGGCTATTTTGACCGTTCAAGGTATCGAGAAAAACACAACCTCTTCTCTGCTCAGTATCGCGGGTACCATGCTCGGCACTCCTGGTTATATCGCACCCGAACTAATACAGGGAAAGCCCGTGGATGCACGCGCAGACGTGTACGCACTAGGAGTCTTACTTCTGGAAATGCTTAACGGCTCGTTTCCTTTCGACGAAACAAAACTTTCACCTTCGCGCTTTGTGCCAGCACCACGTCTTGCAACGCTTCGTCCTGATTTACCCTCACAATTTGATACTGTAATACAGCAAGCAGTCAATCCTGACCCTCAGGGGCGGATTTCATCGGTGAGCGAGCTGTTGGCGTTTTTTGAAAAAGCGTGTGGTGCTGCATCTTCGCAATCCGCTATTAGCAAACAAAAGACGATTCATGATCGAGAAACCACTCTTCCCAGTACTGTCAATTGGGAGAAAGAAGAGAACGTATTCGCAACGGGCAAGTGGAAGGGCGCATCACCCGTAGAAGTGCGTCCTGAGGAGAAAGGCAATTCTCAAAAAAGACCGCGTGTTGAGAGTCCAGCGGCGAAAAGTGCTTATAATGCAGCGCAAGAGCAGGACCCCTTTGTCTGGTGGTCCAATATGTCCGCGAAACAAGCAGCGGTCCAACCAACTCCGAGTACACCTCCGAAGACTGTACCACGAGAACCGGCGGCGAAAAAACGCTCTGAACAAAAGCCCGGTCGCCGACGCGCTGTTGCGATGATTGCAGGAGGAAGTGTTGTCGCGTTGGGTGCGCTTGGTTTTGGTGGCGTTACGCTTGCTCATGTGCTACAAAATAAGTCCGTTGCAACAACCGGCACTCCAAACCGGCAGTCAATGGCAAAGACACAACCAACAAAGGCAGCGACGAAGGCTCAACCAACGAAAGCTGCACAGTCCAATCCACCTAAAGGCACAACGCAACCAGCACCACCGAAGCATACAGGAACAGTTGTTGGTTATACCAGCCTCGGCGCAAACATGTCGAAAACGTTTATCAATCCGAAAGACGGTACTGGAAGTCTTCTCATACATTTGCCGAATGGCAATTTTGTTGCCTATAACTCTGCATGCACACATGTAGGTGTTACTGTTCATTATGACCCTGCAACACAGAAAATTAAGTGCCCTGCTCATGGCTCCATTTTTGATCCAGCGAACATGGCTACTCCCATACAGGGGCCAGCAATGACTCCATTGCAAACTGTGCCTATTCATGTGAATGGTGATGGAACTATCACGGTAGGGTAGAGACATTTGTATCGCATAGCCTTTGTCTGCTAGACTAGAAGCAACTATTTCGTTGCAAAAGAAGGAGACAAAGGCTGTGCAATATTCGCAAGAAGAGTTAATCGCAAATATCAATAATTCCCGCGAAGGGTCTGTGTTAAAGGTGCTAGACATTCAACTGGTGAAGGCTGAGAAAGACAGAGTTGTGGGGACAATGCCAATTGGTCCAAACCATCGGCAACCTATAGGCTATTTGCACGGAGGCGTTTCCGTCGTGCTGGCTGAGTCGCTAGCCTCGGTCGGAAGTGCGCTGAACATCGACGCGGATCGGCAGATGGCCTTTGGCCTGGAAATCAACGCTAACCACCTACGCCCCAAGCGCGACGGCATGCTCACTGGAGTCGCCGTACCCATCACGCGTGGACGCACAACGCACGTATGGGATATCCGCATCACCGACGAGAACGACAAACTCATTTGCATCTCGCGCTGCACCGTCGCCATCGTAGACCGTCCCCCTGATAATGGCAACCCGTTTGCGAAGTCGTTGTAGAGTACAGAGCCTCAAGACTCTCACAAGAGAAAACAAGCCGTTTTCTCTTGTGAGAGTCTTGAGGCTCTGTGTTTTTACGCTGCAACAAATGAGGTAAGGGCGAAGCGTACAAAGTTTTCATCTGACGAAGCCGAAATTTGCTGAATCAGTAAATCTAGCACATCAGGCTTTTGAACCTTTCTCACTTGCGTCTTCGCCAAATCTGTAAGCGCAGGGAAACGTGTTCGGATAGTTGTAATCAGAGCATCTTGTAGTCCCTCGACTCTGCCTTTTGTCTCGCTTTCAGCACGAATCCGTTGTATCTTTGGATTCTCTTCCCATAATTTGTCGTACATATCCAATTTCTCCTGTATATCGTACTTCTCTGACTTTGTTATCGTATCAATCTCGCAACACAGCCCCTATATCATCATAGACATACTCAGGCTTGAACGGCGATTTTTCTAAATCCTTGCGACTATCTTTGCCGGAGAGGACGAGCAGGGTATGAGTATGCGCGGCTAAGCCACCGGCGATATCGGTGTCGAGGCCATCACCAATCATCACAGTTTCGTCGGGCTGGCTACCGAGAGTGTGCATTGCTTCTTGGAGGAGAGTAGGTTGTGGTTTACCGACGACCTCTGGCTGTGTGCTACTAGCGGCTTCGATAGCGGCAACCATTGCACCACAGCCGGGTATGAGGTCGCCCTCGATAGGGAGCAGGGGATCTCGGTTGATGGCGACGAAGGCGGCACCACCGCGTATCGCCGTGACTGCTCCTGTGAGCTTCTTATAGTCGAAGGTGCGGTCAAGGCCAACAAGCACGGCTGAGGCGAGATGGCTTGAGTCCGCGTGAGGGTCGGCAGGTACTTTTGCAGGTTGCTCTTGCTGTTGAAAGATGGAGAGGTCATACGACCTGACCATATCAAGCAATGGTTGCTCCCCAACGACATAGACTGTGCCGTTTGGGAAGCGACGGGCGATGTTTTTGACGGCTGCTTGACCTGCGCTGAGGACGTGTGAGGCATCAGTAGTGATGCCGAGACGCGCTAACTTTGCGATCACCTGCTTCTCGCTCGCAAATGAGTTGTTGGTGAGAAAAAGGTATTTTTTGTGCGCGTCATCGAGCCACGCGACGAATTCTTTTGCCCCAGGTAGCAACACCTCGCCACGATAGAGTACACCGTCGAGGTCGATCAGGTAGGTCGTATAGGTTGGTAGCATGGATAAGTTACTCTCTTAGTAGTTGTTCGCGGATAGCCACGATTTCGCGGCGCAAAGCGGGATTGATATTTACGTCGCGCTCTATCTTCTCGCAGGAATGCAGCACTGTACTGTGATCGCGCCCGCCGAAGAGTTGCCCGATTTCGAGTAGCGACGCCTGTGTTTCCTGACGGATAAGGTACATCGCAATCTGGCGCGGCGTGACAATGTGCTTATCGCGTTGTTTGCCACACATGGCATCAAGCGAGACGTGATAGTATTCTGCCACCGCTTCCGCGATTTGCTTGCTTGTCAGGCGCGATTCACGCGCGTCGTTGCCGAGCGAAGACATAGCGGCACGTGCAACATCCATCGTAAGTTCGGTGCGATGAAGTTGCTGGTAGGCCATCAAGCGGTTGAGGCAGCCTTCGAGTTCGCGGATGTTGGTCTGTACGCGACCCGCGATATACGCAATAATGTCATCGGGAACGCGATAGCGCAACAGATCGGCCTTGACGCGTAGAATAGCCATACGCGTTTCCAGGTCGGGCGGCTGAATGTCGGCGATAAGTCCCCACTCGAAGCGTGAACGGAGCCGCTCTTCCAGGCTCACGATTGCCTTGGGCGGACGGTCGCTACAGATGACTATCTGCTTGCTCATCTCGTGCAAACTGTTAAAGGTGTGGAAGAACTCTTCCTCGGTTGACTCTTTACCCGCGATAAACTGAATGTCGTCTACCAGCAGAATATCGACGGAGCGATATTTCGCGCGAAACTCCTCGGTGGTACGATAGCGGATCGCATTGACTATTTCGTTGGTGAACTGCTCGGAGGAGACGTACAGAACGGCTAATCCGGTATGTACGCCCTGATGCCCAATCGCGTGTAGCAGATGGGTCTTACCTAGTCCCACGCCACCATAGAGAAAGAGCGGATTGTACGATTCGCCAGGAGCTTCGGCAACCGCGAGTGACGCAGCGTGAGCAAGGCGATTGCTACTGCCGACGATAAACGCATCGAAGGTGTAGCGCGGATTGAGACGGTTGTGCATCAGGATATTGGCGCGTTGCTCATTATCCCATTCCTCAAGTGTATCGGTTGAATTTGTGTGCATGTAATGTAGCTCTGGTTGCCTAGGTGTTGCAGTAGTAGGTTGCCCATTGTAGTAGGCGTAGTTGCTCTGTTCGTAGTGAGGCGATGGCAAGTCGCTCTCAAAGCTCTCGGTAGCAAATTCCTGGTCGTCGAGTTGAAGACCGTTGTCATTTTCCGCCGTCACAGTCATAACGCTAACGTGTTGCCCTATCGCATCGGTCAAGATGTCCTCAATTGAGGAACGCCAGCGCGTGTTGATAACGTCACGCGCGAAATCATTGGGCACCTGCAGGACGAAATAGACATCTGCATCCTGTGCGGCGTCGATGTCGTCTGTTGTTGCCTCTTGCATAGAGAGGTGTGCATCTTGTAACCACGCCTTTGAGGTTGCGTCAACGGATAGGTTTTCCAGACGCTCAAGCGTATCTTGCCAGAGAGTAGTTGTATTCACAGATTTTTCTCCCGCGACTACCCTTCATCGGGGATGACAGCGACGCACTCGATTTCGACGAGTGCTTTTCTTGGCAGTTCGGCGACCCCGAACGTTGAGCGTGCAGGTTTTGTCTCGGTGAAATATTCCGCGTAGACGCCGTTCATCGCCTGGAAATCGTTCATAGTAGCAAGGAAAACTGTTGTTTTTATCACGTTCTTGAGTGATGTGCCCGCGCTTTCCAACACTGCTTGCAGATTTTGGAAGACACGGTGCGTTTGTGCTTGCACGTCGCTACCGACAAGTTCTCCTGTGGCGGCATCGAGCGCAACCTGACCGGAGGTGTACACAAAATTGCCGTAGCGAATGGCCTGATTGTAAGGACCAATGGCGGCAGGAGCCTGTGAGGTATTGATGGCTGTAATTGCAAATTCATTATTTTTCATACAGTTTTCCCAAGATA
The DNA here is from genome assembly GCA_964250365.1 of uncultured Ktedonobacteraceae bacterium. Taxonomy (GTDB): domain Bacteria; phylum Chloroflexota; class Ktedonobacteria; order Ktedonobacterales; family Ktedonobacteraceae; genus JBBQVS01. The sequence continues at coordinate 23,552 of CAXUGH010000017.1, read as the reverse complement.
AAAGCTAGAGAAGGCGAGACGCCTGAGTACAATAAAAGAGTTTAGAAAGGACGGCGGCCTAGTTGCGGGGAAGGTCCCTTGCTCTCGGCACCAGCAGTAGAACTTCTGCCGAACGCTTGCGCTGGTTGAAGTGCCTGACTACTGCGTGCCAGTTCACGAGCGCAGTTTCGCAATGCTTGTTGCATCTCTGCAGCGGAACTGAAGCGGTCTTCGGGTTCCTTTTCTAACGCTCGTAGAACGAGCTGCTCGACAATCAGTGGGATGGCAGGATTATATTTACGTAGCAAGGGTGGTTGAGTCGATGCATGTTGCATCGCAATTGAAACAGCGGTTGGTCCCATAAATGGTGGTTGACCCGTCAACATTTCAAACATAACCACACCAAGCGAATAGAGGTCGGAGGATGCGGTAAGATTCTCGCCTCGCGCCTGCTCCGGTGAAAGATAGTCGGCAGTGCCCAACACGATGCCACTATTGGTCAAACCCGATTCTTCCGCGACGCGCACGATACCAAAATCGGTGAGCTTGACCAGGACGCCACGATCAATAATGCCGTTTGTTGATCCACCGTTCAATACCAGCATAATATTTTGGGGTTTGATGTCGCGGTGAATAAAGCGTTGCGTATGAGCGACCTGTAGCACAGAGCAGACCTGAGCGGCAATCTCAATTGCTTCGCGTGCCTGAAGCTGACGGCGTTGCCCGACCAGTTGTTTTAGCGTTGGGCCAGGAATATACTCCATCACGAGAAAATACTGTCCTGCCTCTTCCACGAAGTCATAGATGGTTACGGCGTTAGGATGAGCAAGTGCAGCAGCCGCACGCGCCTCGCGGCGAAAACGCTCTACAGCTCGCGTATCGTTTTTGTCCAGAGAGCGCAATACCTTGATCGCAACAATCCGCTCGACGCGGTTATCCCAGGTTTTGAAGACGCTTGCCATTCCACCTGTGGCGATGTGTTCGCGTATCTCGTACCTACCTGCAATAGGTTTATCTCCGAATGAATTCAACGTTCCACCTCAAACAACCTGGGTAATGAATGCCCTGGCAAAAAGATATAGAATACCAGTCGCTAGTATACCATCAATACGAAAGAGAGTCCAGAAAGGGGAAAATTGATCGTCAATATCTCCCATATGGTGCTAGTGTTTAGAAAGTCTACACGTTTTGAGCCAATTGTCCCGAACATATGTTATACTTTGTTCGGGATATTCTATGCTTATCAGGATGAGATAATGGAAAAAGCTATTCCTATTCTTCGTAATGACAAGCTCTCCTATCGACAGGAAAATGCTACTCACATTATTGTTGCTGGGACGCCAACATGGAATTTGTGGCTTCAGAATGCGAAAGTGTTCGTTGTAGAGCATGAGTTGGGTACCTTTACAGCACGCAAAGAACGTGCTGGCAATCGGCGTGGAAGCGAGTATTGGCGAGCCTACTATAGATGTCAAGGTACTCTTCATCGTATGTATATCGGAAAAACAGAAGAGGTTACACTAGTATCTCTTGATGAGACCATGAAGCGACTCGTTGAGAAAAGCCGAGTAAGCGGTGAAGCTGTAACTCCTGAAATTCCAGCCATATCTCTTGTACAAGCACATCGTCGTATTGAGTACTCTCGGAAGCCTGTTACCCGCACAAGACAGCAAAAGGAAAAACATCCACCTTCACATCGTAACAGTCCTGTATTGTTGAAAACGAAATTCTCAGTTCCTGCTGTGATACGTCCCCATGTAATAGCACGCCCTCGTCTTTATCAACAATTAGAGCAGGTAGTGAAATATAAGTTGTCGCTCGTTTCAGCTTCAGCGGGCTTTGGCAAAACAACCTTACTGAGTACGTGGTTATCTACTTCTCAAAAAACATTTTCTTGCCCTGTTGCATGGCTTTCCCTGGATGAAGGAGACAACGACTCTACAGTATTTTGGACCTATTGTATCGCTGCTCTGAACATGGTACAGCAGGAAATTGGGAATAGTGCGCTGGAACTGCTTTCGTCTACGCAACCTGTATCAATCTCTACCGTTCTAACCGTACTTATAAATGCCCTTAGTACGCTATCCGATCATTGTATCCTCGTCTTGGACGATTATCATTTCATCAAAAATTCAGCTATTCACGAGTCCATGGCCTTTTTCCTCGATCATCTACCTCCACAAATGCATCTTCTGCTAACGACGCGTGCGGACCCTGACCTACCTCTTGATCGCTTGCGAGTACGCAATGAGTTACTCGAAATGCGTACAAAAGACCTACGCTTCACTCTTCAAGAGGCAACAGAATTTCTCCAGCAGACGATGGGGCTGATGCTTACAGATCAAGCATTTCCTGAACGTCTTCCCATACTCCATCAACGAGCAAGCTATTGGTATGAGGAAAACGACTTGCTGAGAGAGGCAATAGAGCATGCCACTATTGCCGCTGATGTTGAACGGGTCGCGTTGTTGGTCGAACAGTTTTTTGATGCAACGATTTGGTCATACAGTGAGATGACTACTTTGCGACGCTGGCTTATTCCACTGCCGGAGTATGTGATACGTTCTCGACCAAGACTTTGTATTTTGCAAGCATGGCTCCTTGAATATTCTCTTGGGTATCATGCTATGGAGCGTGATGCTGCTTCTCACACTCACGCGCTAGCTGAAACATATCTACAAAACGCACAGCAGCAACTCGCTTCTCTTGATACTAGTTCTAAAGTACAGGCCATGCGCGGCGAAATTGCCGCACTTTTCTCGTTGCTCTTCTTCGCCAAAGGTGAGTTTATGCGTGTGGGCTAAATTACATGTTGACTGGAAGTCTTGGGCTTTCTATTGGTATACATATCGCCTGGGATTTCTGTCAAGGTGCTGTCTTTGGCAATCAGGTTGCAGGCACAACACCGGGCAGAGCTGCGAGCATCTTCACAGTTGTACAACATGGACCTGTGCTATGGACAGGTGGCGGATTTGGACCAGAGGGTGGTTTACTCGTTACAATAGCCTTTTTACTCGGAATGCTACCTGTGATGCTATATATACGTTGGCGTTATGGCAAACTTGGTCTACATACGCAACTTAGCCAATACACTCCCTCTTCAAAAACGGCTATTCATGAAAGAGAGAAAAAGGATGGAGTAGAAGTACAAACATTGCCTAGTTCTTAGATGTATGGCGTAGGGTGAGTACTCACCCTACGCCATTTGTGTTTATTTGAAACGGAATGGTGGTAATTCTTGCGACTCGTCTTGCCCTTGCTTTTGTGAGGACGGGAAGAGATCATTCAAATCACTAGATGAGTTGTTTCTATGAGGGTCAATCATGCTGTAGAGTATAGCTGTAAAGGGGTTAGTGTACAGGATAGTCCGTAACGAATATGTTTTCAGGTAGAACTTGAGCAATGCATAACGCACAAAAACAACAAGCGTAATAAGGAGTAATCCAATAAGGTAAGCCAGGACGGTAAACCAGCCCCAGAGTACTCCTACAAGGAGCACTCCTACTAATAGTATGCCAACGACCAAAAGTAAGAGTCGCCTACTCATCTCTCTTTCCTTTCTGCTAAGGTTTACATGATTACAATTTGTTATATTTAATATAGCAAGCAGCTATAAAATTGTCAACCTAGCAATTGTAAATCTTGCGGGAAAGAAAAGAATAAGAATGTTGGTAGTATTTAACTCTTGCTTAGCATATGCTTTACATAACGCTAAACTTCGCTTAACTCGTAACTAATCACTGCATGCTATGCTTGTACTGGGTCACGAATCACAAAATATCCCTTATAGATGAGCGAAATAAAGGCACTATTGTTATGCGTATAGCGATTATTACTGAAAACTTCCTGCCCAAGCTAGATGGCGTCACGCGCACACTGGCGAAACTGCTAGAACACCTGCAAGCAACTGGACATTCGGCTATGCTGCTGGGTCCTGATAGCGGAATGGAAGAGTATGCAGGTGCGGAGATCGTAGGTACCGCTGGGTTGCCCTTTCCATTCTATCCCGAACTCAAGTTCAATTTCTTTCGACCGTTGTTTATGCGGCGGCTCGGCGAATTTCGACCAGATATTATTCATCTGGTCGATCCTGTTATACTCGGTACCACAGGAATTGCGGCGGCTCGTTTCTTCAATGTGCCGCTTGTCTCTTCTTATCATACTAATCTTGCGGCGTACTGCGAACACTTCGGATTTTCTCTGTTGACGCGCCCTATGTGGTCTTACAACCGTTTCGTGCATAGTCAATGTGCGATGACCTTCTGTCCCTCTCCTTCAACCGCTGCCATGTTGCGCTTAGAGGGTTTTGAGCATCTGCGTATCTGGCCTCGTGGCGTCGATACCGATATCTTCAAACCAGAACGTCGTAGCACAGAGCTTCGCGCGTCGTGGCTAGGCGAAGAGGGAGAGAACAAGACGGTGTTGCTGTATGTGGGGCGTGTATCGTGGGAAAAAAATCTGCGTCTGCTTGTGCAGGCGTATCGGAGCATGAATCATAGCAATACGCATCTTGTCATCGTTGGTGAAGGACCGGCATCAGTCGAGATGGAGCAGGAGCTAGCTGGGCTACCCGTTACGTTCACAGGCTATCTCACAGGTGAGGCACTTGCCACCGCCTACGCCTCATCGGATGTATTTGCCTTTCCCTCACGTACCGAAACATTTGGGCAGGTGGTGTTGGAGGCGATGGCGTCGGGTTTGCCCGTTGTGGGACTGGTTGCGGAAGGTGTCTGTGATCTGGTCGAGAATGAGCGTACTGGACTACTCGTCAAGGACAGTCATATCCAAGAAGAGCAGCAGGTTATCGACTATCGTGCAAGCCTAGAATGTCTTGTTTCCAATCCCCAAAAACGTCTCGCAATGAGCAGCGCCGCTCTAGCTGAGGCGCAACGCCGCTCATGGTTTGAGGCGATGGAATGCCTTGTACGTGGCTATCAAGAGGTCGTAGCGTCAACTACTCCGTTGGTCGCTGCATAATATAACTCTACACTAACAAAAAGAAGCTTGGAGTGGCAATGCGACTCCAAACTTCTTTTTGTTACTTTTTCTCTTCCTGGCGTGCCTGAATGAACGAAAGCACTAATGAGCCAATCAGTGTGCCAAGCAGCACAATCTCCATTGTGCTGAACGTTTTTCTTTTCTTCTGCATATATGATTCTCCTAAAGGATATCTATTAGAGCAGGGAGACCGCAAGGGTCTCCCCTACATGTAAAGAACACCACAATATCTTACCCTATGATACCCTAATCCACAACTCTTTACCAGGGGCATAGTTGTGTACGAGGTGGTAGTGTTGTTGAAGCCATGAATAGAAAAGCGATATGTTCTTCATGGAAAGCAGACGACCAGTATAAAAGAGAACAGTATGTACGTTCGGTTTTTGTGCCTCTGTGAGCAACTGGTGCGCCGTAAGATAGCCAGTCGTGACGCGTACAGTGGATGTATCAACAAGCAGCGGGTCGGTGTTGCGGTGAGCTAGAGCGGTGATGAACTGTGCATCGGTAATCACAAGCTGATTTGGGGCGGTAACGCTTTCGACATCATGCGCGACATTGGCATCCCATTTCGCAACGGTGATGCTGGTGCTGATATTACGTTCAGCACCATAGTAATGCCTGATAGCGTTTAGATTGACGACGCTCGATGCTAATACTATACACAACAATAGAACGGTAACACCTGTATAAAGTAGTTGACGCGGTTGCCTTGAAAGAACAAGAGGACTTATACCTAGAACGGCGAGCGCAATAAGTGGAGCAACGAATGCCACTTCATGATGTGGAAAAAGTGGTGCCTGTTCCCGTAGTAACACGGCTGTCGCGGCAAACCATGCTAGTAGAGGAAGGACGCGCCAGTCACGTCGTAGCATTGCTACGACGGTACCATATGCTGCCGCAAGTGTGAGTAATGAGGTGAGAGCCTGTTCTATTTGCTGAGTGTTGCCAGCTTTTGTATACTGATACACTCTACCCGCCGCTGTATGAAATGAGATGACTCCCTGCACGAATTGCTGAAATGAGCCGACAAATGGCACAAGTAGCGCGAGACTAACGAGGACAAAAGCAGCGATGCCAACAAGTAGCGAGCGTGCCGCAACAAGTCGTGTTTTTGGCTTCTGTTGAAAGACACGCCAGAGTTGGGCAAGAAAAAGGAGACCAACTGGCGCGAGAACCGCAAGACCAAAGAGTTTGCAGAGAATGCTCAACGAGAGTGCTGCTCCCGCAAGCGCAGCGTAAATTACGCCCCGAACGCCAGAGGGATATTTCCACCACAATAATGCAGCTCCAACTGCAAGTAGCGCGAAGGCGACAAAAGGTGCCTCGGCCTGAAGCGTCTGTGATTGCCGTAGATAGAGTGGGTCTACAACGAGCAGAAGCAGCGTGACAATAGCCCCGATACGTCCGCTCAACGCATAACCGAGGAGAAACGCACCCACCAGACCGACGAGCGAGACGAGCGCGATACCTAGTCGAGCAGACTCCAGCGTCTGTCCAAAGAGCATATAGGTGGGGAAGATGGAGAGCAGAAAAAAGGGCGGCTGTGAGTAAAAAACCTGTTGATAGAGATGATAGCCACTGCCCATTGCACGCAACGATTGCCAGTACACACCTTCATCATAGCTATCACGATCAAAAGGCAGACCAAGATCGTGTAAACGCATCCACACGCCTATACCAAATAAAAAGATGGCAACAAGTGCTGTTAGAATATTCGGTAGTAACTCAGTAGAGCGTTTTTTGCTGTTATTTTCTATTGCTGTGCCACTGGTCGTGCTTATCGCCATAAAATATGTCTCTTTGAATTTATTAGAATGTACCATACACGAAATTGTGTAAATTGACAAGAGCAATATGACAGTTCGCATGACAGGGGCAAATCACATGACAGCGGCAGAGCTGCTGTCATGTGATTTGCCCCTGTCATGCTGTTTCCTCCTTCCCTTGACAAACATAATAGCAATATGTTATATAAAATATAGCGATTAGCAAATATAGCTGATCTGTGATTGGTTTATAATGAGGGCTAACACGTTTCTCCCTCATATGAGATTGGAGGCAACACGCAATGAATGAAGAGAGCAATTCTCTCTCGTTGGCTTCGGTGCGGTCTATTGCGGATACGATACGCGACAATGTAGGACGTATGATTATTGGCAAGGGCGATATCATTACGCTGTTGTTGGTTGCCCTGTTCAGCGATGGTCATGTTTTGATTGAAGACGTGCCGGGAATGGGTAAAACGGTGATGGCGAAGGCGTTGGCGCGTTCGCTTGGTGCAACCTTTCAGCGCGTGCAGGGTACGCCCGACCTGTTGCCGAATGATATTATTGGGGTGAGCTACTTTGACCAACGCAAGAGTGATTTTGTGTTTCGGCAAGGGCCATTGTTCGCGCAGATATTGCTTGTCGATGAGGTTAATCGCACAACGCCGCGTACACAGTCTGCCCTGCTCGAAGCGATGGCAGAGCGACAGGTGACGGTTGACCGCGATACACTTGTGTTGCCAAAGCCTTTTCTTGTACTTGCAACGCAAAACCCACTAGAGTTAGAGGGCACATTCCCACTACCAGAGGCTCAGCTTGATCGTTTTCTGCTCAACGTACAAATTGGCTATCCAACCGAGGATGAGGAGCAAGACATCCTGCATCGTTTTAAGTTCGACGACCCGCTTGAGACGCTACAACCCGTTATCAATGCGGAACAGGTGGTTGCGTTACAGCAAGTTATTCGTACTGTGCAGTGGCAACCATCGGTAGAACGCTACCTTCTGGCGATAGTGCGTGCCACTCGCAGCAATCCAGCGATACAAATTGGTATTAGTCCGCGTGGAACGCTTGCCCTCTATAGAGCGTGTGAAGCGTATGCAGCGATACAAGGGCGCGATTATGTGCAGCCCGACGATATAAAATATCTGGCACCACGCGTACTCGCTCATCGTCTGCTTACGACAACGCGTACACGTATGCGCGGCAAGCGTAGTTTAGAACTTATGGAAAACATTATTCGTAGTGTTCCCGTTCCCGTAGAGAAGATCGCACCAGTATCAAGCAAGGGCTAGCTAGCTATGAACACAGACTCCGTTCCCCTTGATATAGAGAAGGGCACATTTAGACAACGCCGTCCGTGGTACTTTGTCGCTGGATTGTTTTTTCTGGCTGGCGTTGTGACGCAGCAGCCGCTCGTGTTTGTGGCGACTCTCTTCATTCTGCTTATCGCGTTTGTGCCAGAGGTATGGTACCGTTACGCACTGCGCCACCTGGAAGTGCGGCAAGAGGTAAACCAGCAACACTTGTTCTTTGGCGAAGAGGTGACTCTTTCTCTCAGCATTGAAAATCAAAAACTATTGCCGCTACCCTGGTTAAGTGTTGAAGACCCAATTGCACCCGCGCTTACGGTGCTGAAAAAGCGAGACCTGCGTTTGCAGCATGTTAGCCAGGATATGCTAGCGACAACTTGGCTACTATGGCCTCTGCAGAGGGTAACGCGCCGCTATCGCATTCGTTGTCTTTCTCGTGGTCTGCACACCTTTGGGCCGATACGTCTGCGGAGTAGCGACCCCTTTGGTTGGCTCGAACGTGATGTCAAGCTTCCCGTCGCCGAGCGTTTGCTGATTTATCCTCTGGTGGCACCACTCGAAACGTTAGGACTGGCCTCGATTCATCCCTTTGGCGACTACGCTTCTCAATATCGTTTGATAGAGGACCCTCTGCAAGTGGCGGGTGTGCGCGACTATCAGTTCGGAGACGAGCCACGCCGCATTTCCTGGAAAGCGACTGCCCATGCTGGTACATTACAGAGTAAGGTGTACGAGCCGAGCAGTTTGCGGCGTTTGTTGGTGCTATTAGATGTCTGGAACTATTCGGATGCCTGGAAGGGCGTCAATCCTGATATTCAGGAGTTGGCAATCACAGTGGCAGCCTCGCTCTCAATGTGGGGACTCGACGAAGGGTATAGCGTGGGAGTATTGACCAATAGCGCGGTTACGCTTCCACCAGAGGAACAGAAAAAAACACTATCACTCCCTAACGCTAGAGAGAATACGCCAGATATCGTGTTTGACACACTGCCACCAGCCGACGTTTCGCCGCCAGGGATAAGCGTACCCTATTCACGCGATACTGGGCAGTACGAGCAAATACTTTCGACGCTGGCACAACTTGCGCCACAGTCCACAACTCGTATCGAACGTCTACTCGCAATCGAGGAAACCATGTTTCCGCTTGGCACAACTATTGTCCTGGTGAGCGCAACCTCATCACTGACAGAGAATACGATTGAGCAACTAGAGGAACTGCGCCGTAGAGGTGCTGTTGTCTACCTTGCACTACTTGGGCATCGCGCAGAAAAAACTTCGCTTGAAACGTATAACCTGCCCGTCTACTATCTGGGCGGAAGTGAGAAATGGCATGAACTCATTGCAACCGTTAGCACCGCAAGAAATGAGACACTTGGTACAAGCACAACTACGCTCGCGTTGGATTGAAGTGCTGGCTATTCCTGTGATAGCGAGCATCATGGAGGCGCAACCTATCTTTATTGTGCTGCTATTCATCTCGTCTCTATTCGCGAATGGTGCGGTAGCTACACCAATTTTGAGCGAAATAACTATCATTCTGCTTATCCTGGGGTTACGTTGGTGGGCAATGGGCGTACAGGCATGGCGCGGCTTGAGTACACAGAACGCACTGCTCCTACGCGTGCTGGGATTGCTAATCGCTGGTGTTCTCGGAATTGGCACACCACTATTGCTGGTTCGTACCATCCTCTCGGTGATGCTGTCGTCGGCTCTCGTTCTCTGGTTTTGGTGGCGCGGCATACAGCAAGCCTCTGCACAACTCGATGACAACCCGCTCTTGATGATCTTTAGAGTCGGCTTTGGCGTCTTGCTTGTCGTGTTGTTGTTCTCCGTTTTCTATCTCGACGCGACCTACAATGTCCTCTTTACGGCACTCGCTGAGGCGATTCCGATCTTCTTCCTGAGCGGCTTGCTCGCGCTCTCATTTACGCGAATCGCGCTGATTCAACGTGAAAATGCTCGCTATACGTCTGATAATCTCCAATCAGCTTCAACGCGGAACTGGTTACTGGCTCTCACGCTCTCTGGACTTGCCGTTGTGCTTGCCGTCCTTGCGCTCGAAACATTCTCTTTTCATGCCGTTGTCGCGCTAATTGGCCTCCTATGGTATATAATTAGCATTGTATTGACGTGGCTTGTAACGCTCATTGCCTATGTCCTGACGCCCGTTTTTTACGGTCTTGGCTGGCTGTTCGCATTGTTACAACATTTTTTCAACTCTGGACATTCTTTTGTAGCCCCTACCTATCCACTACAGCGTAGTAACTCTAGTAGACCGCAAGATTTTCCACCGGAAGCAATCGCGGCAGGGCGCTTTATTCTGTTGCTGCTCGTGCTTATCGCGCTCTTTTTCGTTGTACGTGCTATATTACGGCGAGTGCGTACTGCACGAAAAGAGGATGATGTGGAGGAGATACGTGAAGGCTTATCGTTACGCTCGATTGTGCAACAGCGCCGGAATGCACAGCAAAAATCCGCTCTTCCACCTGCACAGCCTCTTGAAGTCCTTGACACGGACTCTGCACGCGCCCACTACCGCGAACTTCTACAAGCAATTGCCGCAAACAATCCAACGCTTATGCGTCATACTGATGAGACGCCTTTGGAATATCGAACACGGTTGCTTACTTCTGTCAAGCAAGCCGCCACTATACAGGATGGTGAGGCAACATCCGAGCAAGAGATATTAGATATGTTGACTGGTGCTTATGCTGTGGAACGTTATGGTGGGAAGAGCCTCGAAGCATCACAGAAGAGCTATCTGCGTACATGGGTACCGCGCTTAATCGCGCGTTTCATACATTCTAAATGAAAAAGAAGGCGAGGAACAATTTGAGTTCCTCGCCTTTTTGTTCTATTTTAGTTCTTGGACTTGTAGAGACCAATCCGCTTCACTATTTATATCAAGATAAACTGAACCACCTGAATGTTCTTCAGTCGAACCGCTTGTTGTACCTGCCTTGCAGATCACATTGATAGCGACATCCTGTGGTGTATTATCAGTACCGTAAACAGTGACAGCTAGATTATACTCTCCTCCTGTGAACGATGTGGGATTGCATGTCCAAAGCAACTTCCAATCATCGGCAACAGTTAGAGTCTCTGTCTTTTTAATACCAGAACCTTTGAAATTATGGGTTGTCGTCCAATTCTGTTGAGCGGCCTTTGTTGGTGCTTGTGTCGCTTGTGTACTACCAGAGGTAGTTGCTGAGTCTGTAGTCGTTGCCGCTGTACCTGTATGTGACGATGCTGCAATGCCTGCACCTACACATCCAAAAAGAAGAACGGCAATAATAATTCCTGCGATAAGCAAACCTCGCCGCTTTTTCTTTGGTGCGGGCTGTGGTATTGGTTGTTGATACCCCTGCTGTGGATATCCTTGTGGCATAGGTTGTTGGTATTCCTGCTGCGGATATCCTTGTGGCGGTCCATCATAACGTTGCTGTGCTGGATATTGTCCCTGTGGATGCTGCGGATACCCCTGTGGCGGTTGATTGTAAGGTGGTTGATTTGGATTAGTTGGTGTTTGGCTCATAGAAATCTCCTAAATAACACATAATATTAGCCGTGTATATATAATGACGGTTTATTTATAATAGAGTAACATTTTTGTGTATCTTGTGTAAAATAAAATAGTATAATATGTTGATACAGATAATTGTAAAAAGTAGCTGAATAAAATAATCTTATTTATGAAATGCTTTATGAGTATCGATAGTAAGCTTGAAGCGAAGTGGTAAGCAGAATTGTGGAGCGAAACGAAGAAATTTTATTGTTTTGATTGACATGAAGAATAATTATTTGCCAGTCAAGAAGCTCTGCTGAGAAATGCTAGCGTTTCTCAGCAGAGCTTCTTGACGAACTCTTACTTTTGCTGTCCGCTTGCCTCGTCAATGTGTATCTGGTCGGCATCCTCGGTCGGCTTCGTATCCACATGTGCGGGAGACTCTGATGGCGACATGTCTTTGTTGAGCTTGCCCGCCATTGTACTCACAAACGTCACAATGTCATTTGGAATTGGACGGACTCCATCAAAGAAAAATGCGTTGATCTCAGCACCACCTAAAAGGATGAGCGAAAAGTAGTAGAAGAAAAGTAGCAGGATGACGGCAAATCCCAGCGTACCCGCGTAGCCACTGAAAAAGTGTGAGACGATGAATGGAAAGACCGCGAGGAATATCTCTGTTGCGAGTGCCGCGAGTGCCGCGCCGCGCCAGCTATTGCGCCAACTGATACGTTGGTTGGGAACGACGATATAGATGATTTCGATCAAAATGAAGGAGGTGAGGAAGCCACCAAGAATACCACCGATACCGATAAGGACGAAGCTACCGCCTGGAATGCTGCTCAGAAGAGGAAGCTTTGTGAGGCTGGAAAAGACAAGCGATGGTGCGGCTGATGCGAAGACCATAACTGGGATGAGTATAACGAATACGATCAGCATAAGAATAGCAACGGCAAACTGACGTACAGGCGGACGTTGACGAACGCGATATATGATGTCGAGACAGCCTTCCATGACGACAAAGAGGAACGAGCCGAAGAAGATGCCAAGTACAATAGCCGCAATGCCAAAAATTCCTGATGCCTGACTTAACTGGCGTGATGCAAGGTCTAGTGCGTTCTGTTGACTCGCTAGACCTGGAAATAAATCTGTAACTTGATGAATAACGGTGGTACGTATACTACTATTCCCCAAAAAGATGCTGAGAATAGCGACGAGTGCAAGTGCGATTGGCAGCATTGCCATCAGCATATTATATGCGATAATACAGGCAAGATTGAGTACCCAATCATTATTTAATTTGACGACGAAACCCTGTACTGGTCGCACATCTTTACTCAGTGACACCATCGCACCTGTTGAGTGCGATTTTCCTGGTTGGCGAGCATCTGTTGCCATTGTTCTTATTTCCTGTTCATTAGTAAGTTGATGATGAATACTGTAGGTTGATGATTTCTTCTTTTGACACGGAGATATGGAATAAAAGGTCTCACTTTTAGCTTCCAGGCCAGTTATATTGACCGACTTCTAATTTTCGGCACTGGTGTTTGCGTCATAATTTGCACAGGGAGCTTCGATTATCAAAGAACAGGATGCATGTTATACTACAATGAACTAGGACAAGGTAGTGAGAAGGGTTTTTAGTAATTTGGTATAATAGGTTTGTATCATTTTTATCTATGTAGGAAGGTAAGGCGAACTATGGATGGCAGAAAGCACGCGCAGGAAGGAGCAGGAGACTACATCTGGCTGCGTTACTCGACGAGCATTACTATTGCGGGTAGGCCGCGCACGATTGAGATAGGTATTCCCATGCCAATTGGGGCGGATGAGGATGAGCGTGAGCAACTGCTGCGCGAGGCCGATGCGGGAATGAACCAGCTTACAGGCCATGTCGAAAATCGTATCGCGCAGATGCTGCAGCGCGTCCAACCTACGCAGGGCAATATTCCAGCCCCTACGCCGACCGCCAAACCTTCTGTCAGTCCACCACCTCGCGCAGTCTCTCGACCTGCCTCCGCTCCCGTGTCTCAACCAGCGGCTTCTGGTGCCAATAATGCCAATTCGCGCTCCGTTGCTCAAGCCGCCCCTCAACAACCGCAGCAGCGTGAGGTACGCGAGGCGAGAGGAGAGTCACCTCCTTCCGTAGTAGCTCCCGAAGAGGTCGCGCCACAGACGCAAGCACCTGCACGTCCGACGATGGGCGTGAGCATGCCAACAACGGGCGATAGTAGTGGCAATCTCTCGATACCGCAGTTTATTCGCGTGATAAAAGATCGTTTTGATCTGAATCCTACGCAGGCGATGGAGATGCTCAAACTCAAGTCTCTGAGTGGAGTCAACCTGCGCGAAAAGCTAGATGTGCTGCAACGCATGCAGGATGCGAACGGCAATGAGCAGCCCAACAAGGACGTTGAAGACGGCGAAAATGAGAAATTGGCTACACCGGAGAGAAGAGTCGAGACACCTACAGCCAAGCCTAATACGCCATCAAAACCGCTTGCTTCACAAAATCCTGATACGAATGGCTCTGCTCGCAACTTGGCATCGCGTCCTCCCACATCGAGTACAGTTCGTGATGGACGTGCCGCCTACTTTGATGAGGAAGAGGAGTTCGAGGATATCCTGGCTGAGCTTGAGGAGGGAAGCGACTTTGAGGAAACGGGTCAAGGGCGCGAATTGACGCCACAGGAGCGGCTGCAAGCAAGAGACCTTGTGAGCAAGTTCCGCGAATCGCAGGGAGCGGCGGTTGCCAACCCAGCGCGTTTACGCGTGTTGACCAACGTCACGGATGGTCAGGTGAGTGAACAAGAGATACAGGATTTGATTCAAGGTATCTGGGGTATGTCTTCGGTCAAGAAGTTGAAGGTTGATCAGGTGGAGTCGCTCATCTCGTGGGCTAAAGAAGATGACTTCATGACCGATGTAGAGATTGTGCTGCTGCTACTAGAGGAGGAAGCTCTTGCGCGTGGTAACAGGTGAGGCGAAGGGGCGCAAGCTCAAAACGCTCAAAACAATGACGGGTACGCGCCCAATCATGGATCGCGTCAAGACCGCCCTTTTCGATATTCTCTCCTCTGAGATTGTAGGGACGCGTTTCCTCGACCTCTTCGCAGGTACGGGTGGCGTCGGTATCGAGGCACTGAGTCGCGGCGCGGCACATGCCACCTTTATCGAGATGGATGCGAAAATTCTCAAGTTGGTACGCGAGAATCTGCAAATCACGAAACTGGCGGATCGTGCGGACACTATTCAAGCCGACGCGTTCAAGTTTCTTGAAAATTCAGCATCGTCTACTGGACAGAAGCGTAGCTACGATATTATCTACGTAGCACCTCCGCAATATCACGAGATGACGGCGCGTGCCTTGACGTTGCTTGATGTATCCCCGCTCGTCCCTGAAAGTGGACTTGTGATTATTCAAATTCATCCCAAAGAGCGTGCCAACGTTGCCGCCGTTCCCTGTACAAGATTGGTGTTGACCGATGAGCGGCGGTATGGTAGTACGCTCTTGATGTTCTATAGAGTGCCAGAAGAGGAAACAACAGATGGTGAGTAAAGCAGGACGTTTCGCCTTTATGGATGCAGGTGAAGCGGCGCGAAGACTTGGTATAGATCGTGTGACGCTAGACCAGTGGGTCAAAGAGGGACGCATCAAGACGCACAGAGGCGTAGGCCGTGATGCCTTCTTCCGTGCAGGTGATGTCGAGACATTGTACAACGAGCTACATCCAGCTGGAGAACTCGCTGATGCCGTTGCCGCGGACGAGGCGGAGAGCGCAGGCGAAAGCAAAGCCCCCACTAAAAAGAAACAAGACCCACAGATGCGTGTCTACCTGCGTCTTCAAGCAGATGCCAAGTGGTACGACGTATCTGAAGAAGATATCCGCACATGGGCGCAACTACTCGCCCCCGATGGCTACGAGCGCAACAAACGCAACGCCGAGCACACCATAAAGAAATTGCAGTTATTGGTTGGGTTGATTGAGGATGCTCAGAAGCGCGAGAAGGAGCAAGGCTAATGCTCTTTCCATCTTCATGTGATGATATTTCGTAGGGACGCGATACATCTAGTCCCTACGAAAAAGTGCTGTATCCTCTTTCATCCGTTAATCTGTATCATTATTCTTTTTTGTATTGAGGGAATCTAGCCTAGCCAATTCCTCTTTCAATACTTTTTGTAAGGATTCAGTTTTTCCTTTTAGCTCTTCAACTGTTTTATAAAGATGAGTATATTTCTCAAATGGAAGAGCTATCATAACTGCTTCGCCATCGCGCGTGATAGTGACAGCCTCTAATCCTTGCTCGAATTGATCTGCCAAGTTTGCGAATTCTGCTTGAGCCTCTGAAATAGAAAGTGTTCGTTCTGACAAGACTGAATTTCTCTTTCTCTAGTTCTACATTCCTGCGTCTTCAAAAGCTCTTTCTAAAAGAGATCTTACATCGAGTGGAGTTGCCCACTGCTGTAAGTAAGCAATGTCGAGAACTTCTTTCTGTACTTTCAGTACACCCAGTATCTCGTTCCAGCAGTCATCTATGGCTTTAGCTTTGCATGCCACAAGTTGTGTTAATATGGTGTCTTCGGGTGAGGCAACGCGAAAAATTTTACCTTCTTTTACTAATGCGTGAAACTGTACTCTTCGATATACATTCCTCATAAATAAATCGACTGAGCGCGGAGACACATGTATTTTTAATATAGTTGGGAGATGAAGCCCTTCAAAAAACGTTTGTTGTACAATAACGTCTTTTATGCCCGCTTCATTGAAGTAATATGAGGAAGGTAACAGGGACAGAAAAAAGGGGATGTTTTCGAGGGATAGGTTAGTGGCAAAGTCTACAGCGAAGGCCGCTCTCTGCATACCGTAGATTGAGTTAGCAATGGTTCCAGTAATGCAATAACTAACATCCAGTTGCTCAAATATAGTTGCGATAGGGGTAATGGCGTCAACGATGTTAGGTGTATCAGAAAGATAAAATTCTTCCCCTTGTAATGCCGAATGTAATCCCTTTGCTAAAGTACGATCATAGTGATCGCGGACAAAGTATTCTGCGACTTGCTGGTTTGTTGCATCTGGATGTTGTGTACGAATATTTTGTTTGTTGAGTTTTGTCGCAAACGAGGTAAGCGAGTTCACCAGTTCAAAGCGTTTTGTGATGGGAGCTTTGCGAATGAGATGAATGAGCATTTGTTCGGCTTCGGGGGTGGTGTCGCTCGATTGAGTTCTCATGTTGCTAGCTCCTTGCTTAGTCTTTAGGTTATAATCAGTATATGCTATAGAGTAGCTTTTGTCAATTTATGACAGGGGCAGAGCCGCTGTCACTACTATAGACGCGCGAACGGCATTAAGGGATATAGTAGTGACAGCGGCTTTGCCCCTGTCATGCTAATTTGGTAAGTACGACAGCAAATCTTCGACGGCGGTGACGATAATGTCGGCTCCGCGCTGTTTGTAGAGTTCGACTTCGGAGGGGTGCATGACGAGGACTGCTGCGAGTATATCTGGCTCTGTCGCTGTTTTGTCCGCACGGTAATTTCTTACAAGGTCGTAGTCGTCGGCGGTGTCGCCGATGTAGAGGCCACCCTTTGCACCCGTTGCCTCTATTGCGAGTCGGAGTGCATGCGGATTGGGTTTGGGGCAGATATCGGCGGAGATGACAGTTTCCCACCATTGCTCGCCGCTATAGGCTCGCATACGCTCTAGTGCGCTCTCGACCTCTGGCCCCACGCGTCCGGTAATCATGCCGAGATGGTGAATACCAGCTTTTCGTAGACGTGCGAAAAAGTTTGGCGCATAAAGCATTTTTTCTTGATGCACAAAGCCTTCAAAGTTGGGGAGATAGCGTGGCTGCCGTCCAAAGTAGGTGCGAATGTTTGCCGCTCCCCAGTAGTATTCGTGGTAGATGTCGCCAATTACGTCATAATCGAGACGACTGCTAGCGGGAAAGGTGGCATCGACCCATGCGCGACCACCGTGACCTTGTAGATTGGCGGCACGCGAGAGCATTGCCCATTCCTGGCTTGTGCGTGTAGCGAGCGGAGTGCCGTGCCATTCACGTAGGCGAGCCGTGCCGAGGGCGGCGAGTAGGTAGCACATATCCCAATCGTTGTTGTAACCGCCAGCACGTTTGAAGGCATCAACGTCATCGAGAGTCATGAGATGCTTGCCATCGCGCTGTCCCCAGTCGAGAGCGTGAATTGTGCCCGCGACATATTCGGCGACGGCGATATCTGTGGCGTGAAATGAGGCGAGTGTGTCGATGAGGACGCCATCGACATCGAAGAAAAGTGTGTCAAATGGTACAGGAAATACTAGCTCTGGCTTTTGCCAGAGAAAGGTTGCATTGTTCATTTACGAAAACCTTACAAGATTTGGAGGTTGTTGCCCATGAATGTGCGCGAGAATGTTTTCACACGCCATTGTCGCCATACGGGTTCGCGTTTTGATGGTGGCACTGGCGATGTGTGGAAGTAGCACGACGTTCTCCATCGTCAGTAGAGCGGGTTCGACAAGTGGTTCGCGCTCGAATACGTCGAGGCCAGCCGCTGCGATAGTGCCTTGTTGTAGGGCTAACACGAGTGCTTTCTCATCGACGAGTGGTCCACGCGCTGTATTGATGAGCATAGCACTCGGCTTCATCAAGGCAAATTCACGCGTGCCTATCAGATGATGTGTTTCTTGTGTGTACGGTGCATGAATGCTTACAAAATCTGACTGCCGCAACAATTCATCCAAAGGGGTATAGGTGAGGGCGTATTGCTGCTCTTCGGTTGGCGATAAACGATGTCGGTTGTAGTAGAGAAGGTGCATGTCGAAGCCTTGCGCTCGCTTTGCCATTGCCTGTCCGATACGACCTGCGCCGATGATACCAAGCGTGGCACCTGAGATATCGGTGCCACAAAGCAGTAATGGACCCCAACCAGTGAAGCGACCAGCACGTAGATAACGCTCTGCTTCACCCATGCGCCGCGCAGTCGCTATTAAGAGGCCGAATGCTAGGTCAGCCGTTGTATCGGTGAGTACGCCAGGAGTATTCGTAACGCTGATGCCGAGCCGAGAAGCGGTTGCTACGTCAATATTGTTGTAGCCAACCGCCATGTTTGTCACCAATTTCAAGGAGGGCATACATGCCTCCAGGAGTCGCGCATCAATGGTGTCAGTGACGAGGCTAAGAATATACTCGTGCCCTGGTGCTTTTTGTAGCAATTCGTCTGGCGACCAGATGCGGCCTTCCTCCATATTAGCGTCAATCAATCCAGCAGACGCTAGGAGAGAGTAAGCTTCATCTGGTATTCTTTGCGTTACCAGAATAGTAGGAGGCATGAAAACTCCCAGTTAAGCATTGCGAGAGGCCGCTGATGTTACGGGGACAGGCTCTGCTGCAACGGGTTGCTCGATTTGGAATGGCTTGCCGAAGCGTCGGCGTAAGAGCATCGCAAGGGCAGGCCAGCCATCTTTCCAAGGTGCCAACTTTTTCTCTACACGCGGTGAATAGCTGATTGGAACTTCGAGAATGGTATAACCGGCCTGTAGAATACACGAGGTGATCTCAGGCTCGATCTCGAAACGGCGTCCGGTCATAGGCAATGCACGCGCAACCTCGCCGGGCATCAATTTGTAGCAGGTTTCCATATCGTGAATATGACTGCCGAAGAGCAGGTTGGTGACACCTGTCAGGAAGCGATTGCCCCAGCGCGTGGTAAACTTTTGCGATGAGAGGTCTCGATAGCCATAGACCGCAACCTTCTCGTGTCCGGCGTCGCGTCCCTCTTGCCACTTGCGTACCAGTGAAGGTAGTTCCTGCGGGTCATATTCCATATCCGCGTCCTGAACTGTTACCAGATCGCCCGTGACCTGTGTGAAACCAGTACGTAAGCCAGCACCTTTCCCTTGATTGTGTTCATGACGCACGAAATGGTATGCGCTGAACGGCTCTCTTTGTTTTAGCTCTTGCAAAATCTGCCATGTGTTATCTGTCGATGCATCATCAACTACCACCACTTCCATTGACAACGGAACCTGTGAGAGCAGGGTAAGAACTTGTTCAACTGTTTTTTCTTCGTTATAGACCGGGACAACCACCGAAATAAGCATAAGATACTCCCTTGTTTTCATACCTCTAGTATAAGGCCATATAGTTATACCACAAAACTCAAATAAATTCTATCATGTATAACTAACGAATTACTTGCTAGTTAGCTACAGAGAGCATTACTTTTTCTCTATTGCCAGATTTGCAGAGTGCCATCGGTGAGAGCCACCAAAAGTTGTTTATCCGCGAAATGTAAGGCACTGATTTGCCAGGGGTGATAAAACTTTTGCACAATCTGGCCTGTAGCAATCGACCACAGGTCTACTACTCCTTCGTTGACCTCGCTATCTTCGCGTGCGACCGCCGCGAACTGTCCGTCGGGAGAGAGCGCAAGCTTTGAACTACTTCCCATTGCACCACTCAACAATTCGCTATAGGTACCTGTCATAGTGTCGCAGACGCGCAGCTTTTGCCCCTGATAGACGAACGCAGTTGTGCTAGCATCGCTTGTTGTTACATAGGGCGCACTACAGTCGGCACACGCTCCGACTAACACTGAGGCCGCGATGTGCGGACGGATGGTATTTTGTCGTCCACGATTACTTAAATCCCAGCGGCGCACTATCGCCATTTCCTGCTTCTCTTCGGGAACTTGAGCGCACGAAACCGTGATGAGAGTCTGAGCGTCACTGGCGAGAGCGCGATGGCGAATGGCCCAGAATTGTCGCCGTTCGATGTTTTCTTCGGCGCATCGTACCAGATCGACAAGGCTTGGAGCAGGTGTTCCGAGAACGTGTGTGACGACATCGGTACCACGTACACCTAACGAACGGGGCGAACGGGGGTCTTCTGCTAACAATGGAAGTGCCATGCGTATAGAATGGTTGCCTTCGGCTTGGAGCGTCACGTCAAGGGAATAGTGGGCGGAGACCGCTCGTTGTAGCAGTGAATGGCTCCACAGTATTGTTCCGCTCGTGGCATCCCATACATGAAGGCCAAGGCGTCCCCAACCTGCTAACAATCTTCCAGCAGAAGAGAAGCGTAGTTCGCGTAGTGACTCAACATTTAGCGAGGTATCAGTGGCGAAATTGATGGCTTGCCCAATCGAGTTCGCCGTGACCGACCACAACTTGCCTTTGCCATCTAGCGAGCCTGCTGCAATCAGGGTGCTATTGACGGACGGAACACTCGTGAGCGCGGAGATGACGCCGAGGGCTGAATGGATAACTTGACCGGCGCGAAATGGTCCCTTCGTGCTAAAAATGCTGAGACCATCGAACTCTATATCCTCAAAGCGTCTTGCTTGAGGTCGAGGACGTGTTCCTTTACGGAAGTCTATGACGCCGCCAATCACCATGTCATAGCTCTGTCGCTTTTCGGGGTCGCTTAACACAGCGTAGGCGCGATTGATGCGCTTCATCTCCGTTGCGGCAGTGGGATTTGCTCCTGCTAAATCGGGATGATAACGTCGGGCTAATTGACGATATGCGCGTTTTACTGTATCTGAATCGGCATCGACAGGAACGCCGAGAATTGCATAGTAATTTTCTGGTGTATCCATCATTGTTTTTATCGTATCACAATTTTTGTTGGGCGCGATACATCTGGTTCCTACGAGAAAGCCCTTCGTCCCAACACAAAACCAATTATCCCTAGTACAACCAACACTATCCCAACGATTGCGCGACTCCAGGGCGAGCCTAGTATATCAACTATGGTGAGTTGCGGTTGATCCGATTGATATGGATGATTGTGTGTCGTACCAGGATGTGTCACGGATGGCGCGTTAGTGGGAGTAGGCGTAATATCTTGGCCTGATATCTTTGTTGAGCGAGGTGTGACAAAGTGTGGAATTACGTCTTTCGGTGGAGTGCCAGTACGGGTGACACTACCACTATTGGCAGAACCGGCACTAGTAGTGGCACTCCCTGGTAATACAATGACGGTACCGAAGAGGCCGGAGAGCAGGAAGACGATACCAATGACAGCGGCTAACGTACTGATAACTCGAATGGCTCCGCCGAGAGACGCTGGTATGCCTCTTCTCTGGCGAAGTGGTGTAACGGGAGCAAGTGGACGCGGTGCAGAATCAACACGTGCCGCTAGAGCGGGTTCGGTAACGGGTAGCGTGAAAGAGCGCGGCAATTGAGGTTGTGGCAAGGCATGGAGGAGCGCGACCATCTGGCGTAGTTCTGTAAGTTGCTGTTGACACAACTCACAGGTACGCAGGTGTTCTTCACTTTGCGCCTGTTCTTCCGCTGAAAGTTGTCCGTCAATATAGGCCGAAAGCCGAGCCGTTGTAAGATGCCGATCTTGTTTTGCCACGCGTATGCTCCAAAAACGTGTTTGTTATGATTGCTCTTTTGTAAGACGATAGCGGCTCGGTAAAAGTTCCCTTTGCCGTTGTAAATAGAGGCGTAGGCGTGTGCGTCCCCGTGAGATGCGCGAGCGCACGGTGCCGATTGACGTTTGTGTGGTCGTGGCAATCTCTTCATAGGAGAGACCCTCGATATCGCATAATACAACGGCGACGCGTTGCTCTAGCGGCAGGTCTTCTAGCCCTTGCTGAATGAGGTCCTGTAGCTCCTGGTTGAGCAGAGTATCTTCGGGATTGCCTTCCAGTCCAGAAGTTGCCAGCGCGTTCAGTAGAGTAGGGGTGTGCAACTCATCGTCTTCGGTAAGTGCTTCGAGCGACTCGGCAGGACGGCGTTGCGTGCGCCGCCAGTAGTCGCAAGCCATGTTCGAGCCGATACGCAGCAACCATGCGCGAAACGAGGAGCCGCCACGATAGGAGCCGATACCCTTGAAGGCTGCGATAAATGAGTCCTGCGTTACATCTGCCGCGATGTCGGGATTGCCGAGCATGCGGAAGACAACACTATACAGTGTTTGCTGATAGTGTAGCACCAACTGATTGAACGCATTTACATCTCCGCGCTGGCTTTGAGCAATGAGTTGTTCCTCATCATCGCGCACGGCCTTGTTCATTCCGCCGCCTTGCTCCTCTCGTTGTTTGCGCCAGTGTAACACATTTTGTATGCAACGACTAGACGTAACGTTGACACTATTTGAGACACAGGACTATAATATTTCCAATAGACACAATACCTTGTTGTGTATCGGCTGCATGACATATGGCTAAAAACGTTATGCACGCAATGCGTTTCTGCTTCGTCGAGGAAGCAGAGGTTGCCCCGCTTACAAGGGCTACTTCCCTCCATCACGAAGCATTCATTCTCACGGAGGAGCAGTTATGTCCACCACCACTGGCGCAGGACTGGAAGACGTTGTGGCAACAACGTCGAGTATCTGTGATCTCGATGGCAAGCTAGGAAAACTTACCTATTTTGGTGTTGATATTCATGATCTGGCACAGCATTCGTCGTTTGAAGAGACTGCCTATTTATTGTGGCATGGAAAGTTGCCGACGCGAGCGCAGCTAGAGGAGGTGCAGGATCAGTTTATTCTACAGCGTCCTCTTCCTGGTCGGCTCGTCGATATCATGCGTCTATTACCTACAACGACGACGCCGATGGATGTGTTGCGTACCTGCGTCTCGGCTCTCGCCGCTTTTGACGCCGATTTGAACGATAAATCCGAGGCGGCGAATCAGCAACGAGCGTTACGCTTGACCGCTGTTTTACCAACGATTGTGGCGAGTTGGGAGAATATTCGCAACGGCAAAGACCCTGTAATTCCCTTGAACGACTCCAACCATGCTACCAACTTCTTGTATATGCTGATGGGCAAGATGCCTGATGAATACTCGGCTCATGTGTTAGATGTGGCGCTCATTCTGCATGCCGATCATGAATTGAACGCCTCGACCTTCGCCGCTCGTGTAAGTGCTGGCACGAAGGCCGATATGTACGCCTCTATTACCGCGGCAATTGGAGCGTTGTCCGGTCCGCTACATGGTGGTGCGAACGAGCAGGTGATTCGCATGCTGCTCCGCAT
>CAXUGH010000016.1:2079-32691 GCA_964250365.1 uncultured Ktedonobacteraceae bacterium | reverse complement strand
TATTTTTTTTTTTTTTTTGTTTGGTTGTTGTGCTACTGACGCCCACAGCCCCCCCCCCCCCCCACCACAAACACGTATTATGATAGAGGGACGACTAGTTCGGCCTGTAGTTCGCGTAGCCATTCCAGGAGGGCACGAGTCTGGTAGATGCGGCTACGCAGGACAATGGAATCAAAGAATACTTCGTCTTCTACTACCACAGTGGAGGGACGTTTCGTTTCCAGGTGCGTAAGAAATTGCTCGCATGCTACAATCTCTTGCTCAAGAAGTTTGTTCATTTGTTGTGGTAGAAACTTTTGTGTGAAGTAGAGTTTGAGCAGGAAGATGAGGCGAATGTCACGCGGCTTCTCGACAGGTTGCGTAAGCCACGCTTGTAGTACATCGTCGCCAGACGCTGTGAGCGAGTGGATTTTACGAGGGGGGCGCGAGCCTTGCGCTTCTAGTGTGGTCTCGATATAGCCTAATTTTTCGAGCTTCTTGAGAAATGCATACATCTGGCTCATCTCAAGACGTATGATTTGTCCCAGTGTGCCGCTCTCGAATTGCTGAAACAT
The DNA here is from genome assembly GCA_964250365.1 of uncultured Ktedonobacteraceae bacterium. Classification (GTDB taxonomy): domain Bacteria; phylum Chloroflexota; class Ktedonobacteria; order Ktedonobacterales; family Ktedonobacteraceae; genus JBBQVS01. The sequence continues at coordinate 32,137 of CAXUGH010000016.1, read as the reverse complement.
TTCATAGCCGTACATGGGTCGGCTCTTGAGCAAGCCCAGGATGCTGTATTCGGCTGGTTCACTAATCTGCATAGAATGCCTTACTGATGCATGTGGTAAATAACCACGCTCCCCTTCATTGCTTTCTATCTTACCCTGTATTGTCAACTTGTGGAACTCTGTTCAATTGAGTCGTCGTAGCGAAGGATGGAATGGATTTCCAAGTGCTGAAATTGTTTGCCCTATCCAGAGCAAGCGAAAATCTCTGTAGCGCAATGGTGCCAGGTAACGTGTTCTCTTTGTCAAGCTTATTTTTCAAAAATCTTAAAATTTATTTACAATCTCTTCACAAAAGTCTATTTATTGTTTATAATTAGAGAGCATACCACTCTGTTCGTCTTTTGACTGTTCAATGTAGGGGTGCATTGAACAGGTGCCAACCAAAAGTTTTACAAGATGTTCTACTAAACATTTTTGAAAGTGGGGCCAATTTATGCACGTCTCATCCCGTCCAAAGATGGGCGTTTTCTTTTCGCTCGTCGCGTTGGCTGCGATTGTGTTTGGAACATTCTCTTTGTATGCAAACACCGCGAAAGCAGCTTCACCCGCGTTTGTTTCGTTGCCGAACAGTGTATCTCCGTGGATTAAAGGGGCTAATCTTGTTGGGCATCATGCAACCTCTGACACGATGACAATTGCTCTAGCACTGAAAACTCGCAACGTACAGGGGCAGCAAAGCTTGCTGAAATCTCTGTACGACAAGAACAGTGCTAACTATCATCAATGGCTCAAAACCGGAGCGTTTAACTCGCTCTTTGGTCCTAGCAGTGCCGATGTAGCTGCCGCTACCAGCTATTTAACGAAGTCTGGATTGACGGTTGTAGATGCTTCTAATCCAGAATTGATTCTCGCCTCCGGTTCGGCTACAAAGGTTGAGGCGGCCTTCCATGCCTCTATCAATGACTACCGTACCGCAACGGGCGATGTCTACTATGCCAATAGCTCTGCCGCTGTTATTCCTGCGAGCCTAAGCTCTATCGTCTCCGGTGTAGCAGGTTTAACCAACTTCAAATCGTTCCAGCCGAACTATAAAACGGCAAAGGGTCTTGATGCGGCAAAGCCCAATGCATTTCCGCCATATGGTGGTGGTCCCTATGGTTCGGGTCTTACGCCTTCTCAACTCGCAGGTATCTATGATGCCAACCGCGTGTACAAGAACCTCAAGGTAAAAGGCAAAGGTGTGACGCTGGCAGTCTTCGAGCTTGCAGGTTACACGCGCAAAGACATCAGAAAGTATGAGGATCAGTACGGCCTTCCTCACACTACTATTAAGGACGTACCTGTACTTGGTGGTGCTAACTCACATAATGGAGCCTCAGAAGTCGAACTGGACATTGAATTTCAACTGGCAGTAGCTCCCGGTGCGAGCAAATTGTTGGTGTACAACTCACCAAATACAAACCTTGCTGCCGATGCTCAATATCTGAAAATCGCGCAGGATAATCTCGCCGATTCGATCAGCACGAGCTGGGCTATTCCCTGTGAGGCAGCCGTTGCAACACAAGATGAGCAGATACAGAATCAAGCGTTTGTACAGATGGGGCTACAAGGACAGAGCATTTTCTCCGCCTCTGGCGATGCAGGTGCCTATGGTTGTTCTCGTGCTGGAATTATATTGGGCACACCTGCTGGCCTCCAGATTGGTGACACAGCAAACAATCCATATATGACCGGTGTCGGCGGCACCTCGTTCCGCACACAGTTCGGTGGTCCTATTCTCTTCGATCCGGGCACAAATCCGAATCCTACCTATCCTGGTACATCGGCTGAGGTCATCTGGAATCGTCACTGTTCAGCGGCAACCGAGGCCGATTGTGGTACCTTTGGTGCTGGTGGCGGTGGTGTCAGTCGCATCTGGGGTAGTGCTGACTACATATACGATCCTACAACTGGCAATCCACTCCCTGGCGTCATCGAGCCTGGATATAGCCAGCAGGGTGCATATTGTGGGCAGCAACCTCTTGTCCTGTGTCGTCAAGACCCCGATGTGTCGGCAGTTGCCGACCCACGCACAGGTTATTCTGAGTATTGCACAGACCCTGGCGATTCGCTCTGCTCTGATCCGACCTATGGCATCAATGGCTGGTTCCTGATTGGTGGCACTTCTGCCGCCGCGCCTCTGTGGGCGGGTTTCGCAGGACTTGCCGACTCATATGCAAAGGGTCGTCTTGGCCTGTTCAACTATCTCGTGTATCCATTCGATTCAGCGGCAGGCTATGCTAGCCAGATGCATGACATTACCGTTGGTGACAATGGCTACTACCCTGCAGGGGCAGGATATGACATGGCATCAGGCGTCGGTACCCCAGATGTGTACAATCTCGTCAAGGCAATCGCCGAAAAGCATTTCTAAACGCAACAGAGTGGTATAGCAAAAATACTAACAGTTCTACACAAACGAAACCGAGATATCTGCAATCATTGTGGATATCTCGGTTTCGTTTGTGTAAAGATGAAGGCTCATACATTAAACTGATGAGTTAATTCCTCAAGCTGTTTTGGCTTAACCTTCCTTGAAACAGCGAAGCACAATCTCTGCGATCTCGTCGCAAATAGCAAAGCGTGCCAGTTCTTTTTGGAGGCGAATGTCTTCTCGCCAATTGTTGGAAATGTGGGAGAGCATGTTATCTACAATGACACGACGTGCTGTCTCGAAATGAACGGCCTCCCGTAACACCTGTAATTCTTCGGAAGTAGGGCGGCGTTGCTGACAATAGCCTTGTACAACGGCTGTGATACATGCTGGGTCGGCGTACATTTTCGGTAGTTGAGGTTTTCCAAGGTGGCACATGAGTAGGAGATAGCCGAGGTCGAGAATGGCGGGTCCGAGTCCAGCACAATCCCAGTCGATGAGAGTTACTTGCCCATCGGGGAGTAGCACAGCGTTGTGAGGCCAGCAATCGCCGTGTACAAGTGTGATGGGAAGGGATGAGGCTTGTAGGGTTGCGATAGTTGCTTTTGAAGTCTCATAGAGTGTTGACAGTTCTAATGGTAGGGTGTTAGCGAATGTATCGTTGGTAAGAGATTGAGGTGAAACCTGACGGAGATGGAGACGTGAATCGGGTATTTGCTGAACGACTGATTGTATATGTTCGGAAACAGCATGGAGCATACCGAGGCGTGCGCCAAGTTGCGTCAAGTTAGGTGGCGAAAAATCTAGTAGTATACCGTCTACATAAGAAACTAGCACCGCCATCCAGTTTTCAAAGATGGCGATAGGTGCGCCCGAATGTGTACGTAGTAAACGTGGTGCGGGATAGCCTTGTTGTTCGAGGTAGTCGAGGAGCGCGACCTGTCCGAGCAGGTCGTCTCTCACGTCGTAGCGAAAGGCACGCAGAACGTAGGATTGCCCGTTCTCAAAGGTAACACGGTAAATGCCGCGATCCTCGAAGGTGTGTTCAGCAATTTGATGCAGTTGCACAGGGGCGTTGCGATACTGATTTTGTACGAGTGCGGTTAATAGGGCTTGCTGTTGTGCCAAAAGTTTAGTATAGTTCGGTTGATTAGATGTGAGTCTTTGCATAGATGTTGCCGTAGTAAGGAATGGGTAAATAGATATATTGGATAGAGTGATTGTATCATAAGGGTGTGATGTAGGGGTCTACTTCATTACACCCTCGTCCCGTTGACCATGTTGATAGGAATTGAAGGACGTATACAATGATGGAAAACGGGATTAACGGGGACGAGGGTGTGATGAATCAGACCCGTACTCTAATTTTCACGTCCCTACAATTTACCAAGAAGCGCGGACAAAAAGCCAGACCATTAGCCTAGAGGTACCATGTAGTTGCGTCTTGTATCAGCTATCGCTTAAAATGAGGTAGTTGTACTTGTGTACTGAAGCGAAGGATAAACTCACATAAGCACTGTGCTGACAGTGGAGGGGAAATTATGGTTGATCTAAAGCAGACGCTGAGCCGTTTCCTGTCGATTGCAGGTGTGCGTCAGGCGGTCCTGGTGGGGCGCGATGGTCTGATGATTGAAGGCATGACCCGCGACGGCAAGGAGAACATGGAGGCAATGGGAGCCATCATGACATCAGGTCTCGGCACGGCTGAGTCGCTAGGCCAGGAGCTTGCGCGTGGGAACGTGGTCGGAGTGCTGGTCGAGTATGAACACGGCCTTGTGAGTGTTGATCCTCTCGGTGAATTTGCCCTGATGGTGACTCTGCTCGATAATGCCTCTAATCTTAGTCGCGTGCGACATCTGGTGAAGGCGAGTCGAAACGAAATTCTCGAAGCACTTGATATAGCATAGTAATATATGCTGAGAACGCGAGACAGATATGTATACTAATAATATGAGAGACCGGGTGTTAAGCGGAGACTCAGGGAGGGCGACTTGTTAATGGAGCAACTAACAAATCTTGTCGTTTCAGATAAAGAACTTGCTATGATCTCGAATGTTCTGGCAAAGTTGATGAACGATACGAACGCAACTTCTGCCCTACTCATCGACAAGAGTGGACAGGTGGTGACGACTCAAGGCGCAGGTACACGACGCAATGCAACCACGTTGGGGGCGTTGTTGGCGGGTGTCTTCTCGTCTTCGCGCGAAGTGGCAAAACTACTCGACGAAAAGGATTTTCGCAATATTTTTCAACAGGGTGTGCAGGAAAATATATATACTTCAATGATTGAAGAGCAATGGCTGCTGGTTATTATTTTTGATAGATTGACGCATATTGGCCTCGTAAAAGTTCTCTCTAAAAAAGCATCTGATGAACTGGGACGCGTACTGGAGCGTGTGCGTAGCGATACAACGCGCAAAAAGTCATCGGTCATCAATGTTGAATTTCGCTCGTCTGTCGAGGATACTATCGACCTGCTCTTCCGCGACTAAAGGGACTTACAATTTATGGCTCTCATCAATATTGCCAATCATGAGATACATTGTAAGATCGTGTATTATGGTATCGGCTATTGCGGCAAAACGACGAACTTACAATATGTCTTTCGGAGCATCAATCCGTCGGCGCGTGGCGAGATGCTCTCGATTGCAACCGAGACTGAGCGTACCCTGTTCTTCGACTTTCTGCCGCTCGATCTCGGCACAGTACATGGCTTTCGCACGCGCTTCCACCTGTATACTGTCCCCGGTCAAATCCTCTACGAACGCACACGCCTCGCTGTATTGAATGGTGCCGATGGAATTGTCTTCGTCGTCGATTCGCAGGCGGAGAAGTTTGAGGAGAATGTGCAGAGCATTTCGGAGCTTGAGATAAACATGCGGCGTATCGGGAAAGACATGAATAATTTCCCTTATGTCATGCAGTGGAATAAGCGCGACATGCCAAACGCTCTGCCGACGCATGTACTTGAACGGTACCTCAATCGGCGGCGCGTGCCCAGCTTCGAGGCGGTGGCCTCTGATGGGCGTGGCGTCTTCGCAACGCTGCGTACCATTAGTAAAAACGTGATGGCGCAACTGTAGCTGTGCGTATCTTCGGCCTCGATTTCACCAGTGCGCCGAGTCCGCGCAAACCGATTACCTGCGCCGTATGCGAACTCTCTCAGTCGATATTACACGTCAAAGAGACACAAGCGTATCCGAGTTTCGCGCAATTTGAGCAATTTCTCCTGCAAGACGGTCCCTGGATTGCCGCCTTCGATTTCCCTTTCGGACAGCCGCGCAAACTCCTCGAAAACCTCAATTGGCCTCTCACCTGGGAAGGTTACGTACAGCATGTCGCGGCGATGGGCAAGGTCGCATTTGAAGAGACGCTGACACATTATCAAGCGAGCAGAGTAGCGGGCGACAAACAGCATACGCGCGTTCCTGATAGATTAGCGGGTGCGCGTAGTCCGATGATGCTGCATCGCGTCCCCGTTGGCAAGATGTTTTTTCAGGGTGCGCCGCGTCTCCTCCATGCTGGCGTAAGTATTCTTCCCTGTCGTCCCAACAACAGCAACAGAATCGCGCTTGAAGGCTATCCAGCCCTCGTCGCGCAACGCTTCATTGGCAAGACGAGCTATAAAAGCGACGAACGCAAGAAGCAAACGCCAGAGCAGCGAGCCGCGCGTCAACGCATTGTCGAGAATATCCGTTCGCAAGCGTTGCAAGAGCTATATAACGTCAAACTTGAGCTAGGTGTTACAGTAGCGGATAGGCTGGTACAGGAGCCAATGGGCGATGAACTAGATGCGGTATTGTGTGCAATTCAGGCGGCTTGGGCGTATACAGAGCGCGATGCTGGTTATGGGATTCCGTCTAGTTGTGATGCGGTGGAGGGGTGGATTGTCGATCCAGGGATGGCGCGACATGTTTAATGAGCAAAAAGGAGCTTTCCAAAAAGACTCTGTTATATGATAATAAGTCTTGCAAGTTTTGAACGGAGAAACCGAAGCAGGGTGCTACACCAATCATAAAAGAGTGATTGGTGTAGCATCTTGTTTAGTGATAACGTTCAATCGCGCCCCAGCCGACGGACCAGAGTTGACCGGTGTGGGGAACGCGAGTAATGGCAAAGAGGGGATCATTGACAGTTGGGCTGTCGGAGGCGGTCCAGGTGGTACCATCCCAGTGTTCGATGATGGCCTGTTGTCCGCTATTGGAATCGTAGGAGCCGACGGCCCAAACATTGGTACTGGTAATGGCATGAATCGCGTTCAATTCGAGGTTGGGTAGTGTAAGGTTGGGGACAAAGACCCAGTGGTTTCCATCCCAGTGTTCAATAACATTGGAAGTAGAGTCGTTGCCGTAACCAACCGTCCAGGCATTCGTGTCTGAAGTGGCGGAGATGGAGCCAAGGTCAAGGCTTCCTCCAACGGGAACGTAGCTCCAGGCGTGCCCATTCCAGTGAGTTGCAAAAGCACTAACTGGGTAGCCAAGCGTATTATGTGTGCCGACGGCCCAGACATCGTTAGGAGAGAGTACTGCAAGACTATTCACGCCACCGTAGGTATCGTTGGCGAAGAGTTGGCTTGCAACAATGCTCCATTGTGCCCCATCCCAATGAATAATGAGTGGAAGGCTGTTCCCTTTTGCATCGGCATACTGGCCTGAAATCCAGACATCGCTACTAGAGCTTGCCGCAACACTATAGAAGATTGTTGCGGCAATAGGCGGACCAGAGACAAGGCTCCAGGCAGTACCATTCCAATGCTCGATTAAAGCCTTAAAGTTTCCAGAGGTCTCCATAGAATAGCCAACTGCCCAGGCATCGTTCGCAGCAATAGCAGCGACACTATATAATTCATCATCAACAGTACCAACAACGGGACTGGGAACGAGACTCCAGGCGGTGCCGTTCCAATGCTCTGTCAAGGTTTGTAAGCTACTGGTAGGCGTAGGGTTATAGGTTCCCACCGCCCAAACATCGTTCGTCGCCGTTGCAGACACGCCCTTAAACTGTTGATAGGGACCTGCATTGAGGGCTAAATGCCATGAGGCACTAGCAAAAGCACTACTTGGAGCGAAGAGGACAGTTACAACGGTAGCTAGCAAGAGAACTAGAAATAGGACAGCTTTTCTACGTTGCATAGATTTTCTCCCTGGTTTTGTGAAAATGAACAAGAACAGACTTCCCACGATCTTACATTGACCTACCATTAAGACGCAGAGAATGAACGTTTCTCGTATGTAAATATTTGAGAAGTACCTGATATCGTTATAAGCATTACGTATTTGATTAGAAGCACAAAGACGCAATGACTTCGCTGCATGAAAAGCGGTCATTGCGTCTTTGTTGTTGGGAATGGAAGCCTTTTTGTATTTTTTAACAGATAGCGTATAAGCGCACGCTCTTTGGCTCTTCTGTAACTTCTGGTGTTGCGCCCATGCCAGCGAGGGCAAGCGACGCGGAGAGGCGTATTGAGCGTGGTACACGTTTGTTATGTACTATGTGTTGTAACTGGGGAATAGTATGCGGATCGTTCAGCAACGTCAAGAGGCTGACGACGCTTTGACGTTCCTGTGCGTTCTCGCATTGTAGGGAACGAACAAGTTGTGTGGCGAAACGGGGGCCGTAGCTATCGCTATAAGAGGCCAGCCGTTGTTGTAGCTCGCTTGTGGTAATGCCTGTAGTATGAGTAAGTTGAATTAGCTCGTTGACCTGTCGGCGAAATTGCCTGTGAGACTCAAGCTCGACGATGTTCCAGCCTTCGTGTATTGTGGCGTTCTGCTGGAATAGCCTGGCGTCCCTTCTTTCCATCAAGTTATGTCCCTTCTGGAGGCGTAATGTGGCTCCTCACAGTGCTGTTTTCAGCGCACACTTTCAGGTATACTAGAAAACATTTCTTGTCGCGTTGCAAGTAGTTGTAGCAGAGCTTGCAATCCCTGTTGTGCGCCTGTCCGTTGCTTCTCTGTAAGCGTGGTATCGGCGGCGAACTCGTCCTCATCCAGGAGAAGCGGCTCGCCATAGGGATGTACCCACACATCCAGAAGTAGATCGATCTGCTCAATTACATCGTCATGGATGTACGCTGGCTCCGCAACGTTGCAGTACCAGCCTTTTCGAGTTCCATCGGCACGCTGAATCTCGAAAATATTGAACCAGCGATTTGTATAGTAGTATTCTGTAAACTGGTCTCCTGGCTCGAAAACGGCATAGCCGAGGTCTCGTGCTGGAAGCGTCCAGGTCGCTTGAATAACGACTCCATGCGCGAGGTGTTGTATGACCTCGCCGGAGTAGCGTATCTTGACCTCACCCAGAGGGTTTTGCTTGACAACCGTGACCATCTTGTCTCAATGCCAGTCGTTTCTAATCCTGCAAACACATTAGATTGTACACTATTTCCATCTAATATGCAATGGTTGGGGAGGGTGAAATTTAGGAAGATTTTGTTTCCATGACAAGACAAGCATTGTCATGAAAAAACTGTAGAAGCAGAGATGCTACGCAATCAGTTTTTCGATGGTGTCGAGCAATTCGTCTAGTTCAAAGGGTTTTTTGATGCCGATGAGATTGCGTTGCTTGATGGCGGCCTCGGGCAAGTTCGCACTTATGATAATGGTGGGTATGCCTTTCATATCTTGTGTACATTGGAGGCGATCATACAGTTCGATACCTGTCATATGTGGCAATTGGTAATCTAAGATGAAGAGATCGGGCCTGACCCCCTTCGTGATTTCCAGTGCTAAGAAACCATCGGGAACGGTTATTGCTGTATACGGTGTTGACTGTGAAATAGCGTAGACGAGTACTTCGCCAATAGATGTGTCATCTTCTACGATCAGCGTGATTTTTGCCATAGAACTGTTGTCTTCTCTCATCCTCATGCCTGCTTTTATAGTGTTACAGGATATGACACGTTCTGAAAGAAAGAGAAGTTTCAGTATATGACCGCTCAAATACCTTAAATAACCTATAACTTATTATAAATCCCACTAAGGCCAACCTGAAAACCGCAACGTTCATAAAATACCGTAGTTTCCGGTTCAAAGTCAACGTGAATGATGGAAATTCCATGCTCTTGAATATGCGTGATTGCCTTCCCAACCAACGCTTTGCCGACGCCCTGCCGCTGTAGAGAAGGATGCACAATTACGTCGAGTAGCACAGCATGACGCACACCGTCGCTAAGAATGGCACACCACGCGAGTAGTGTACCCGTTGTGTCGAAGCCTCCAACAGTCGCCCAATATCCTTGTAATGCAGCAGAGTAGTCCTTTTCTTGCCGTTCCCATCCGACTGATTCGCGCAGGTCACAAATTGCTTTGGGCGGGACCGTTGGGTTGGTGGTGAGAGAGATGTTTGGCATAGTTGATCCTTATAGATGCTATCACGATAAGTCCCACCATCATATACCAACTCACTGACCTTATGCTATACTGTAGCCACTATGCTAAGTCTTGATTTTGTGCGACAACATCCTGAAAAAGTGCGCGAGGCGTTGCGGCTGCGGCGCGACTCGCAATTGATAGATGAGCTATTGCGACTCGCTGAGTTGCGGCGTGGGCTTGCGACGCGTTGCGATGGGTTGTATGCTACGTTGAAGAGCCAGAAAGAGGCGGCGCGAACCGCACCGGTTGAGCAGAGAGCGGCGTTGAGTCGGCAGGTCAAGGCGACGACGCAGGAGGTGCGTACACTCGAATTGCAGATGTCCGATATCTCTTCGCGTCTGCATCCACTGCTGCTTAGTCTACCAAATATTCCACATGAGAGCGTGCAGGAGGGGAATGACGAGAGTGAGAATCGTGAGATAGTGCGCTGGGGAAATCCGACTCTTGCCCATTTTGAGCTGTTGCCGCATTGGGATATTGGTGAGCGTTTGGGCATTCTCGATAGTGAGGGCGGTGTCAAGGTCGCGGGGAGCCGTTTTGTCACGTTGAAAGGGGCAGGCGCACGGCTTGAACGCGCTCTGATTTCGTTTATGCTCGATGTGCATACGCGTGAGCATGGCTATACTGAGATTATGCCGCCACAACTTGTGAAGCGTCCGGTAATGCAAGCGGCGGGCCAGTTCCCCAAGTTTGAGGATCAGGTGTATGCGTGTGCGGCGGACGAACTGTATCTCAATCCTACTGCCGAGGTGCCGTTAGTTGGTATGCAGAGCGATACCACTTTTGCTCTTGACGAATTGCCACTGTGTCACGTTGCGTGGACAACAGCGTATCGGCGCGAGGCTGGCTCAGCCTCACGGCAGACGCGTGGCCTCATGCGGCTGCATCAATTTAACAAAGTTGAGCTTTTTCAAATCGTCCGACCAGAGGTCTCCTATGATGTGCTTGAGCAGATGATGGGACATGCTGAGACGATTCTGCAGCGGCTTGACCTGCCATATCGTGTGACGGCATTGTGTACCGCGAATTTGCCTTTTGCAGCGGCAAAGACGTTTGATATTGAAGTATGGATGCCGGGGCAAAAAGAATATGCGGAGGTCTCTTCAATCAGCAATTGCGAAACGTTTCAGGCGCGACGTGCCAACATCAAATACCGCAGCGAGGGGACACACTCCGAACTGGTGCATACGCTGAACGCCTCCGGTCTTGCCGTTGGTCGCACGATGGCGGCTCTTTTAGAGACATATCAACAAGCCGATGGTTCCGTGATTATTCCAAAGGTACTACGTCCGTATATGAGTAGCTCTTTGATGTCTGTGCCCCAAAAGTAGATAAACGTTGCTCGATAGCCATTTTGTCATACCCCCTTCCAAATTCTATGCGACTATGTTATAGTAAGAAGAGTCATGGAGAGATGGCAGAGTGGTCTATTGCGACTGTCTTGAAAACAGTTGGGTTAACAGCCCCGGGAGTTCGAATCCCCCTCTCTCCGTAAGGAAAGAGGCTTAAAAGCCTCTTTTGCTTTTTACATCGAAGATGCTTCTACACGGTACGTGGGGGGAAAGGAAGTATCGGTGTGTTACCCAGCAACATGGGGAATTCAGTAGAAAACGCGTTGTACGCGCCGAGCTTGCAGAAGCTTGCTACGCGTTTTTGGATGGACGGTGAAGTATTGTGGCACGTATAGGTATACTTGGAAAGCTGAACATAGCTAACGTCTTAGAGCGTATAGAGGTTTTTGCGAAGACCGGACTGCTGGTGATTAAACAAGATACGCAGTGGGTTGAGTTGTATTGCCGCGAAGGTAAATTGTTGTGTACGGGGCCGATCCGAACCGATGCAACGTTGGGTGAGCGACTCTTACAGGATGGCGTTATTTCCGCGCAAGTATTGCAGAAAACGATGCTTGCAATTGGTACTGCTGTGCCTAGTGAAACTCGCATTGCATTGACGTTGATGGATTTAGGGTTTGTGAAACGTGAAGAGCTGCGAGCGTGGACTGCACAAAAAACGGAAGAGATTATTCGTGCAGTGTTGGATTGGAAGAGCGGTGATATATTTTTCGAGGAAAACTCGGCACCACCTGCGGAACGGCTGCTTGTCTCGCTCTCAATTTCTACGCTTCTAACTGCTGTAAAGACACCTGAAGTATCTAGTTCAGTCGCTCAAGATGTGTTACAGGAACAATCGCTAGCCGCAAATACGCCCGAGTCGATTCCTGCAATTCGTGATGCTTCCCAGACACCTACACTGGTCGATGCCTCTCAGTTCTTTGGAGAGTCGGCACAAAATACACAACAGACGCCGCCGTATATCTCAGCTAGTGCTTTATTACCATCGTTTGAAAGCACTGTTACCACCGGTCCTATCGTTCCCCCTGTACCAGAGTCTCCAGCATTGCCACATGTGCCTGTGACAAATCTTCCAGGACCGCCCGCAAAGCAGGTAGATACTTCGTTTATGCGGCCCGATATGGTGTTGGTACCCGCGAATGCTGTGGAGCCGCATGATACACCTGTGCAGATAACGCCTGAACAGTGGCAGCTACTGGCAAGAGCTGATGGACACACAACGTTACAAGACTTGTGTACCACGCTGCATTTAGAGCGAACAAAAGTGCTTACGCTTGCAGGGCAACTTGTTGCCGAACATATTATTCATGTGTTGCCTCCACAAGCGGTAGCTGCACAGGAGATGTCGCCCGCCTCACGCGAGATCGAGAATTCTGGTCTGGCTCACGGCATGGTGACGCCAGGGCAAGCCGCAATGATGCAGACTCCGTGGGGCAACTCTCAGCCAGCGTCTACAATGGGAACGCAGTTCTCGCCAACGCTTGAGACGCAATCACAATGGGGCAACGGTGGCAACGGCGCGAAGTTTGTGCCGGGACAAGGTTGGGTCGCGTCAATGCAGCCACTACAACCTCTGCAGCACAATGGCTTTGGTGCCAGTGGTATTTACGCATCCGTGAATGATAAATAGGTGAGATAGCACAGAGACAAAGAGGGGACTGTGCTTTTCTAGGGGAGGAACGTGGAATGGGACGGAGTGTGTCGCTCTCACGCGGATTATCACAAGACGAGGCAGACATCGAGCAGATGCTTATTGGCGATAGTGCTGCTATGCACAACGTGCAGGATACTATTCGGCAGGTCGCGCACTATCCTGACACAACTGTTTTGCTACAAGGGGAAAGCGGAACGGGTAAAGATGTTGCGGCTCGCGCTATTCATCTACTGAGCCGTCGTGCTTCTCATCAATTCATTCCCATCAACTGTGCTGCTATTCCAGATACGCTACTCGAAACGGAACTCTTTGGTGTCGAGGCAGGAGCCTTTACCGATGCGAAGGCTTCACGCGATGGTTATGTCTTACGTGCCGATGGCGGAACGCTGTTCCTCGACGAAATTGGTGCCATGCCATTCGCATTACAGGCTAAATTGCTCCGCTTCCTGGAAACACGTAGCTTTCGTCGCATCGGAGGCACAAAAGAACTGCATGTCGATTTACGCGTCATCTCTGCGACAAACCTGGACCTGAAAACGGCGGTTGTACAAAAAATCTTCCGTGACGACCTTTTCTATCGTTTACAAGTTCTCACGATTCGCCTACCAGCTTTACGTGAAAGGCGCGAAGATATTCCGCTACTTGTCGAACACTACCTGCAAAAGAATAGCACCGTCCGTAGCGCGAATGGACAGCCGTTGAAGATAAGTGCCGACACTCTTGCGCTACTAGAACGCTACGATTGGCCCGGCAATGTACGCGAACTCTTTGCCGCGTTACAGCATGGCAGCATTCTTTGCGATGGCATTGAGATTTGCCCGCAAGACCTCCCCGAAAACGTGCGCCTCGCGGGAACAAGCGCGGGTGAGCATTTACAAGAGTTACGCCAACAGATGCATCTACCGGCTCAAGGCATCGACTTGCTCGCGTTTTTGAGTAGCATCGAGTCCAGCTTTATTCGTGAGGCTCTTGAACTTTCGGGCGGCAATCAGGTGCAGGCGGCGGCGTTGCTAGGTATGTCGCGCGATAAGTTGCGCTACCGCCTGTCGCGGATGTAGTAAATCCTAACTTAAAAGTTATCGAGCAGGTTTGAGAGCAGGAAAAATTTGATGCTCTAATAAGTCCTGCATGGTAGACCATAGGATGCGGATACCAAAGTAGCTGAGAGCGAGGCCGCATAGCAGGTTAATCCAGCGAAACATAGCTGGACGAAGCCATCTTCTTCCCCAACGTATAGCGGCACTGATGCCAATACACCAAAGGACTGCGCCAAGAAAAAAGCCAAGAAAGAAGAGGACAAACTGGAAACCGGTAATTCCAGATGCCACAACACTGCTACCAACCCCTGACCAAAACGCCAGACCAACAGGATTTGCCAGACCAAAGACAACGCCAGTTGCAAAATCTCCTCGGCTAATCGGTGCGGAAGTCGAAGAGGTATTATGCCGTGCAAATGCTTCATAGAGAGCAAGCCATGCTAGCCGTAGGAGAAAGAGTCCACCAGCGATCCCTAGAATAAGCTGTGCGGCAAGGACATGAACAAGAAATGTGACACCCGTCAAGGCAAGTATTGCCCACAATGAGTCACCGATGAGCGAGCCTACCTCGACCATGAGAGTAGCGCGTGCGCCGTGTGTTGCTCCACGCCTGATTGCTTCAGTATTAACTGCTCCAGGAGCAGCACAGTAAGCGATTCCGAAGCCAATAGCTGTGAAGATGAAAGCAAAATGCATACCGATTTTTCCTTTGACGAATTATACTTCGGGCCAGTCTAACATCATCGCCTTTATCGTATCACCAGCTTTCACCGTAACTCCGCCTTCTGGTATGATCAAAAAAGCGTTGGCTTGTAGCAGAGAAGTCATGATGTTGGAGCCTTGATTGCCAGTTGTACGTGCGACGAAGTGGTCGTCGTGCCACTCGACGTGCGCTCGCACGTAGTGGCGACGCATAACGCGATCTTGTATGTCGTCTTCAACGACGACGTTGACCTGTGGTTTGAATAGCCGCGTGTGTCCCTGCATTTTACGTAGTATTGGGAAGCCGAAGAGTTCAAACGTGACGGCACTGGAAACGGGGTTGCCAGGGAGTCCTAGCAGGGGGATGTTGCCGATGGAGCCGAAGGCAACGGGCTTGCCTGGACGCATGTTGATGCGCCAGAAGTCGATGTTGCCTTGCTCTGTCATAATGTCCTTCACGAGATCGAAATCGCCGACGGAGACGCCGCCGGAGGTCAAGATGAGATCGTAGGTGGTTGCCTCGCGGAATTTCTCACGTAAGCTTTCTACTGTGTCTTGCGCCACACCGAGGCGCGTTGCCTCTATGCCTGCACGTTGCACCATTGCTTCTAGCATATAGCTGTTGCTATTGCGAATCTTGCCGGGGGAGAGCGGCTTGTCGATGTCGATCAGCTCGTCACCAGTGGCGAGAATTGCCACGCGTGGACGGCGAATAACGGAGACGTGTGCGTAGCCAAGCGTAGCCAGGATGCCAATTTCCCACGGTCCGATCTCGGTTCCGCGCTGAATAACGACTTGCCCCGTATGCATGTCTTCGCCCGCTGGACGAATATTGTTGCCCTGTGCAACCTCTTGCTGCACCTCTACCCACGTTCCGTCATCGGAGGTCAATTCGACCTGTATAACCGCGTCGGCTCCAGGCGGAACAGGGGCACCCGTCATGATATGCATGGCCTCGCCCTCTTGCAGTGTGCGGTCGGCAACGTAGCCTGCAGCGACTGTACCGACGATGTGTAACCGTGCTGGCTGTCCATTGTTGAGGGTACTATCCTGGCTGCGTAGCGCAAAACCGTCCATCGCCGAGTTCGCAAAGGGGGGAATGTCTTCGTACACGACGATATCTTGTGCTAGCACGAGTCCTTGCGCGGACATAAGGGGGATTTCGCTGCTCTCTAATGGAGAGATTTGCGCCAGGATGCGCTCAAGAGCCTCTTCTACGCTAATCATGCTTGTGACCTTTCCCTGTGTCCAATGTTTCAAATACACAAGTCATTTGTTCCTCGTCACCGAAGATGACGAGGAACAAATGACTTGTGTATTTGAAAAAGAAATTCGGTTTCCATAGCAAAAGAAGCCTAGCACACCAAATAAGAGTAATGCCAGACTTCTTCTGAAAAATAGTACCTCGTACGGGATTCGAACCCGTGATCTCCGCCTTGAAAGGGCGGCGTCCAAGGCCGCTAGACGAACGAGGCTTGTGGCTACGGTGTGCCTTCACACGTTTATACCAACGTTGCGATTGTACTCTATCCAGGTGGCTTTGTCAAGGACAAATTTGCTACAGTTATTCGTTTGACACTTCCTCGCCCAGAGGACGAAGAATTCTTCTTTCTACCAGCCGACTTGCTCAATATACCTCTCGATACGCGAGTAGCGGTCTGCTGTCCAGAAGCGTTACTGAGAGCATCACCTGCTCTCGCCGTTCCCAGTCTGCCCGACGGTACGGGATACCTTGTCTAGGATGTTGCGTGCCGCGTTGTGGTCTCGATCCATCACCAATCCGCATGTATGGCAGACATGTGTTCTCACACTAAGCGATTTCTTGATACGCGTACCACAACGACTACAATCTTGCGATGTAAAGTTGGGAGCCACTGCTATGATAGGAACATGGTGTATTTCTCCATAATAGTTGAGCCAGCGAATGAACACCCCCCACGCCGCATCACTAATCGACTTGGCAAGGTGAGGATTTTTGACCATGTTGCGAATAGACAATTGCTCATAGGCAACCAAGTCGCTAGACTGGATTAACGCGTTCGCACTCTTTCGTGCGAAATCTTCACGCTGCCTCTGAACTTTCAAATGCAGTTTCGAGAGTTTCTTGTGTGCCTTTTTCCTGTTTTTGGACTTCTTGGCACACTTGGAATGTTTACGGGAGAGACGTTTGAGACGCTTTTCCGCTTTTCTCAAATAACGGGGATTGGCAAGGGTATTGCCCTCACTATCGGTATAGTAGGCATTGAGACCCATATCTATGCCAACGTGCTTGCCTGTAGAAACATGCTCTGTCTGACGGTAGATGTTCAGACCAAATTGGCAATAATAGCCATCAGCACGTTTGACAATTCTCACCCGTTGGATTTTAGGAAGGGGAAACGTGGCTAAGTCTCGACACCCGATGAGGCGGACACGCCCGATACCGCACCCGTCTGTGAAGATGATATGCTTGCCGTTAGCTTCTAGCTTCCAGCCCGTTGTCTTGTATTCTACAGAACGATTGTCATGCTGAAACTTCGGATAGCCTTTCTTCCCTTGTTTCTTGTTCTTACAATTGTTATAAAAGCGTTGGATAGAAGACCATGCTCGATCTGCGGAGACTTGACGGGCTTGGGAGTTGAGCAAGTTGGCAAAAGGGAAGTCTTTTGCAAGTGTGGCACAATAGAGTTGCAAGTCATTGGAGGAAATACCGCGTGTGTCCATCCACAAGCGAATACACTTGTTCCGAATGAATTGTACAGTCCTGATAGCGTTATCAATCGCTTGTTCCTGCTGTTTGTTGGCATCAATCTTGTATTCGTAGATGAGCATACGGGCGTCCCTCCTTTCTCTTAGCTTCTCGATTGATTTTCGATGTACTTGCTAATGGTTTCTTGCCCTACATGACACCTCATCATGGTGTTCTGTGACAGGCATGCACAGTGCCAGTTGCCCATCCTCTTGCTCATACAATCCTGCTAGCCATCCCATGATATACCCTGTCGTCCACATCTCGGAGTGGTCGGCATTCCACCCGTTTCTGAGCAGGAAGAAGAGGGTACTCGTTTCGATGACTTCGCTACGCCGATGATAGGTATGATAATTGTCGTAGCCACGCTCAAACCCATCGGCAAAATCCTTGTCCTCAGTGAGCAGTGGAATCGTTCCAATGGTGACGGACTGTGGTGATTCGTGTTGGAAAGCGGATTCTCTCGTCATAGTCTTTCCATCCTTTCCTGTGTCATTGCTCGTTGCCGTATTCGTCATCGCTAAGCTTCCCTGTTGAGGAAGCTTAGCGATGCTCTTCGATGCGCTACATGCCCTGCCTACGAAAACAGTGTTTCTTGGTGTGTTTGTTGCAGCTTTTGTGGCTTACCAGATTGCCGACAGGAGATGACTACTCGCACTATATCTACCCATTGCCCTCTGTTAAGTCTTTGCACTGCCTTACAATCACTACGGATACATCGTCTGAAATTGTCGCCTGTGGTCGTTTGCCAGTCATGCCCTGTATCTTTGCAGAGTCTGTTCATCGCTGCTTACCTCTTCTTGCTGATGAATGCGAGCACGACGACAATCACTACTGCACCGATAAGCCACCCTAGTTGTATGTGTATCGTGACGATGTTGTTGACGAGGCTGACATCCATACCGAACTTTCTCCTTGTCTGCATCTCTGACATGTAGTTGCCTGAGTCTTACTGCGTTCGCTCCCATTTCCACGCTCCGTTCTCATCAACAAGCCGTGCTACAATATAGTTATTGGCTAAAATGTCAATGGTCGTTGAGTCTTGTTCCTCTGCAAGCGTTATCTGGGCACTGGTCGCACCAAACACCGACGGATTGAGAGAATCGGTGTAGATGCGGCCTTTTGAAGTATCTCCCCCCGGCTCCTGGATCACCTGTATTTTTCCGTTGATATTCTGTGCGATGTAATGTCCAGAGGAGCAGTCAAGCGTAGCTACCCTTGCATCTCCATAGTGCCACTGATTTGAGAAGTTTTCTTCGATAAACCCAAGCAGGAGAAACAGGAGAATGCCCCAAAGAGCTACCCAGAGTAGGTTACGCGTCCATCCTGTTACCCACCAATCTCCTTGTTTCGGTGCCAATTGATCGGTATTTCTAGGGGTCAACTTCACAGCAGCAGGGGAAAAAGACGGTGCTTTCGGTTGCTGTATCGGTCTATGTCTCAGTACGCTTTTCGGTGTTGCTGTTAGAGGGGTATCATCGTACTCTTCATCATCATTGGCTTGTAAAGTGGTATCGTCGTACTCTTCTTGAACGGCTACAGGGTTCTGTTGTATGGTCGGTCTACTTGCACTTGAACGTTTCGGTATCGTGGTCATGGTTGCCTCTCCCTTTACGCTGAAACCTTCTCGCAGTAAAATCTGGAGCGAGAAACTAAAGCTCTTGGTATGCGTCTTTTCTAGTATCATCTCAACCTACATTTCTCTCGTATGACTCATAGACGAGCTTAGTTGCCTCTTCTTCTCCTACGTGTTCTGCTAATTCGTCCCTTGTCTTTCCCAGATTAGCGTATTTAGTGTGAATAGCAGCATGATTAGCAACTATCGAAGGTGCGTGCATGGCTCTTTCTATGGCTTCCGTTTCAAGATCAATCTGTCGCATGAGTCTCGCAACTTCTGATTTATTTTCTTGTTCGCTCATGTCTTCTCTTTCTTGCTGAGAGGTTCCCATAAACGTTAAAATAGCCGTAGGGAACACTCGAAACTACTGTTAACTAATAGGTGGGATTGTGTTCCTGTTTTACTGGCTCTTATTCGCTATAGGAGCCAGTTCTTTGTACTTTGTGTACCCCTCTTTCTATGTAGTACAACGTATGCGTACATACAACGTATGTGTATATTGTATATCATACTATGAGAGTGTACATAAGTCAAGGGCAAGGTGTATAATATCTTGAAAAGACAACGTAAGGACAGGACGCATATGTTAAGGATGAGAGTCAGGGAGGTTGCTGAGTCGAAACATATTTCTATGGCAAAACTAGGAAGAATGGCAGACTTAGACCCTAGAACTATGAGGCAAATTTACAGAGACCCATACAGGGATGTTGCATATAGCACGCTTTTGAAGCTCGCAAAAGCATTAGATGTTGATGTTACAGAGCTAACCGAAGACGTACCAGACGAGGAATAAAAAAGTGATACTTATGAATGAGTCTGTATTTCTCACTAATTTCAGACACTTTGTTGTTATGTCAAGTAACTGTATGGATACTGCTGTATGGATACTGGATTGACGTATAGACAGAGACAGATACAATAGTGCGTATCGCTGTTATCTATGGTACAATAGTCTCCGGTTATTAACAAAAACAAAAAGGTGTCGAAGACATGGCAAACGAAAAGGATCGTTCCGCGGCGCGGCGGCGTGAGCAGATGCGTCGGCAACGGCAGCAGCGAGATAGTCAAAATACGCAGAGACAGCAACAGTCAAAGACGCGCAAACGTCGCACGACGCGTCGTGGTATCAATCCCTGGTGGTATATCGGAAGCGTTCTCGTTATACTTGCTGTGATTGTTGTAATCTTTATCGTTATAGCGAGACAGCAAGCCAATGCTGTGACAGCAGGTACGACGGACTCAAGTGTGTTGAAGCAGGTGACGAGCGTCAATCCTACGCTTCTCTCGCAGGTCGGCACAGCGGATGTGAAAAATAATTTTCAGGCAGTCAAGCAGAAACAGCCGATTCTGATGGGACCCACAGGTAAGCCAGAATTTTTGTACTACGGTGCTGAGTTTTGCCCCTATTGCGCCGCTCAGCGTTGGGGTGTCACCGTGGCTCTCAGCCGTTTTGGAACATTCACAAAGTTGCCGGAAATCACCTCATCCGGTAGTGACGTAGACCCAAATACGGCGACCTTCTCGTTTTATCAAAGCAATTATAGCAGTAAGTACATTGACTTTGTGCCGTTAGAGGTCGAAGATGGGCAGGGGCAGCCATTGCAAAAGACGACGCCAGAGCAGCAGAAGCTGATCGATACGTATAATGCGCCGCCGTATACACAGTCTCCTGGTTTCCCTTTCATCGACGTAGGCAATCAATATGTTGTCGCTGGTCCTACCTTTGATCCCGCCGTACTTGCTGGTATGTCGCAGAAAGATATTGCTGCCTCGCTTGCTAGCACAGACACGGATGCGGCAAAGAAAATTATGGCGACCGCCAACTACTTGACCGCTTCGATCTGTTTAATCACCAACAATCAGCCAGGGAGCGTCTGCGGCGATTCGACAATTCAGCAGATTGCTCAGTCGATGCCGAAAGCAACGGCAAACACTGGAAATTCGCAACTAGCAATTAGCTCTGGCACATTCGATGTGAACGTTCCATCGCGCCGAAGAGCGTAACTCTCTAAGCGCACAAAAAAGAGGTCTGCATTCTCAATTGTGAGAATGCAGACCTATTTTTTGTGGATTTGGAGCCTTATATATACTGTAAGTAAGAATATGTTGATATGTGGATGTAGGAGGATCAGTCAGTTATGACATACGAGAAGCCAGATTTTACTAGCGAGTCGCCTTCGGAGCGTTTTATACCCCCAAGAATACGTTTACCCCAGCTTTCGTCATTGCCAGAAACTCCATTACCGGCTGAGGGAACACGACAATTTCAGGCAATGCCAAAAAGAGTGCAATCACAATTTATTGGAGTACCACCAAGCACTGAGCCGTTAAGAGGCTCTTTCTCGATATCGAATACAGAAGAGAAGAAAATGGCTTTGTTGCCAAGACCACAACTACCATTTCCTATACATCATCGAGCCATTGCGCGTTCGTTACGGAGTGGTGTGACCTATATTCCGCCTTCCATGAAACGGACGAGAGAAATGAATATGGTCGATGCCGTAATTGCTTGTGTTGTGTTGCTACTTTTTATGCTGTTGCTCTACTATTATTTTGCCGCGTAATTGAGGAGCGCACATTGCTTCGCTCGTGCGCGGACGCGATAATGCTCTTTAACTTTTAAATCTGGTAACGACTTTCGCCGCGTCGAGCAGGGAGACCGCGAGGGTCTCCCCTACATTTCATTCCCATCTTTAATTTTTAAACCGCATAATCGGGTCCCTACGAAGATGTATTGGTAACTCCTACCCGCGAGGTTGCGTCGCTAGCGTCTACCCTGATACAATAGAGAGCAATTGATTATGATTTCACCAGACTCCAGAGGCATCGACTCGTGGCGAGTGTATGTTTGAGTCGTGTGTGCGGAGCAGCACCACTCGCCACCGAGGAAGTATCTATAGTCACGTAAGAAAACGTTTGAAGACCATACGCAGCTTTGTGAGCGGCTGGCTACACATTTTGACGCTCTACTGTGTCGTAGAGGTACGCTTCTTACGCTGGCGTAGAGGTCTCTGGCGTCGCCTATTATACGGGGTTACACAAACACATATGAAACAAACGTTGCTCATAGTGCGTCATGGGCAGACGGTCTGGAATGTCGAGCATCGCCTTCCAGGTCAGCTTGAGGGCGTCGCGCTTAATGATAACGGGCGGCAGCAGGTGGCACGACTTGCCGAGGCACTTACTGTGCTGCCCGTGAGTGCCATCATTAGTAGTCCTCTCGAACGCGCCCTCGATACCGCCGAGTTCATCGCTAAAGGCCGCGATATCCCCATTCAGCTAGAGCCGGATTTGATGGATACGAATGTTGGCAAATGGGCAGGGCAGGTCATAGAAGAGATCGCCAAAACCGATCCTGCATGGAAAGAGTATGTGCGCGACCCTACGAAGGCACCCGAAGGCGTCGAGACGTTTCCACGGGTGCAACAGCGCGTACTTGCGGCAGTCGAGCGTTGGCTCAAGCAGGAAAACATTGGTCTGTATCCCGTTTTCGTGGCGCATGCAGACGTGGTAAAGCTAATTATCGCGCATTATTCAGGGCTGGATGCAGCGAAAGCTGCCGGTATACACATTGATAATGCCTCCGTTAGCCTTGTCGAGTTGGAGAATGAGCAACCGCCGCAAGTGGTTGCCATTAGTTGGAGTCCTCACCCTGGCTGGCTCAAAGCTCCCACACCTGAAATTCTCAAGAAACCTACGCCTACCGAGGAACAGGGCGAGCAAAAAGAATAGATAGATACAGGAATGCTTTAAGGAATATGTTGGAAGAGTCTTTTCTTCCTTATTCATATGAAAGGGAACGGCGGTATGTTTGACCCACATGACCCCTATGAACGCTATTACTGGCACTACGAGTCGCGGCGCCCACTTTCGATGGCACAAATTGTTGCTTTACAAAGTGTTGATGCGGAGACTGCTGGCCTCGTCTGGCTCCTGCTAGAGTCGGGTGCCTCGCTCACGGTTGCAGGCCCCACCGATCCACAACCAGGAGTAGGCAAGACGACGACGCTCAATGCCCTGCTGCAATTTTTGCCCGAAGGCACAGCACTAGTTTACATGTCTGGCATGTACGAAAATTTCGCGTTTACGCGTATTCCAGAGATTGATCCCGCGACAACCTATGCGCTCTGCAACGAGGTGAGCGACCACCTTCCCATCTACATGTGGGGACGTATTGCCCGCCGCTATCTCACGCTACCGAGCAAAGGCTATCATGTTGCGACGAGCGTGCATGCCGATACGATTGACGATGTGATGAACATGTATAGCAACGACCTTCATCTCACGCCAGAGGATGTGCGACGCCTCGGTCTTATCATTAACATAGGACTTGTGGGGCGTGCCTATCCTCCTCGTCGTCGCTGGTTCTCGACCCATTTTGTGCGGCCTGTAGCAGACGGGAATCAGCCCGACGAGATTGTGCCTGTGCCGCTCTCGCTCTGGAACAGGTACGATGACACCTTTGAGCATGCCGACTCGTCTATTCTCGACGAACTGGCCTCATATGTTGGAGTGACACCACAAGAGTTCAACAAGGCTCTTAAACTGCGTGTCGATTGCCTGAAAGACATCTCACAAGGCTCTGGTATTGGGGCGCAAGAGATGTTCGAGGCCGTGAACGACCTGCGTACACGATCTGCACAGCAACCCTAAGCTGAAGAAAGAAATAGAAAATTCGTTTGTTGTGTTCTCTTTAGTGAGAGTTGTGATATTAGAAAGGAGGTAGCTATGTTGGGACCAAATACGCGTGTCGGCGATGGACGCTGGCCTCGCATCTATGCTGAACATTGCTAACAACCGAGAAGAAAGAGGAGCATTCTATCTATGTCTCATACCATAGCCATGCTCAGCATCCATACGTCTCCGCTTGCTAGCCCTGGACGTACAAAAGATGCGGGAGGCATGAATGTGTATATTCGTGCATTGGCGACAGAACTAGGCCGAGAAGGTCATACCGTTGATATCTTTACCCGTAGAACAGATGAATTTACCCCATCCATTGTAGAACTCGCGCCACGCGTGCGTGTGATTGCTATTCAGGCAGGCCCACCAGAAATTCTCCATAAAAATAGCCTGTATCCTTATATGTCTTCTTTTGCCTCTTCAGTAGCGACATTTGCACGTAAAGAGGGGCGTACATACGATATTCTTCATAGTCACTACTGGCTCTCAGGGGTGGTAGGGGCGCAACTTGCGCGACTATGGGATATTCCCCACGTTACGATGTTTCATACATTGGCACGTCTTAAACAGATAGCTCATCCCGACGAGCAAGAGTCACAGCAACGGCTGGATATGGAACAGACGCTACTGCAATCGGTTGACTGTGTGATTGCGGCGACTACTGAGGAGCGCATGCAAATGATGCGCTATTGCGGTGTGAGTGGGAGCCGCATTCAAGTTATACCTTGCGGCGTCGATCTCGAACTATTCGTCCCTCAGAATCGGCAGTTGATGCGAGAACAATTCGGGCTGAATCCGCAACGTCCGGTACTACTCTTCGTCGGACGGCTCGATCCGTTTAAGGGACCCGACGTGCTGTTACGAGCAGCGGCTCTGATGGAGCAGGATGCACAGCTTGTGATTGTCGGTGGAGAGGGAAAAGATGATAAAGATGTACAAAACTTGCGGAAATTGGCGTCCGATTTAGGCATAGAGCAGCGCGTGCGCTTTTTGGAGGCACAACCGCAGGAGATATTGCCGCACTTATATAGCGCGGCAGATGCAACAGTAGTGCCGTCGTATCATGAAAGCTTCGGTCTTGTTGCTGTCGAATCGCTGGCATGTGGCACTCCTGTTGTAGCGACGCGTGCGGGTGGCCTGATGACGATTGTGCAGAACGACGTAAATGGCTATCTGGTGCCGCGTTGTCCAGGCTTTTTCGCAGAACGGCTTGATGCCATTCTCCATAATCCAGATACGCGGGAGCGATTACAAGCCGAAGCCCGTCGCTCGGTCTCGCATTTTAGCTGGCAGGGCGTCGCCCGCGATGTAATCGAGGTCTATGATGATTTGGTAGATGAGCGATGCACCGTCGAAATGCTCTCATAAACAAAAAACAGATGAAACAGGTCAAAGCAATGGCATGCCATTGCTTTGACCTGTTTCATCTGTTTTTTGTTTATCTTGCTAATTCCAGTTGTAAAAGGTCGTTGAAGTTTGGCGAACCCCAACCTGTGACGTAGTTCCAACCTGTGGTTGCGTTGAAGTACAGGTTGTTGCCCTGTGTGATGCCCGTGTAGGGATGATGGCTACCAGGATTGTTCGCCAGTGTGTAGAACTCCGGTACTCCACCAAACAAGCTTTTGTGACTCTGCTGCAAACCCTGGTCGAGAAGCAATGCTCCCGCCGCCCAGATGGGAGCCGCAGCACTGGTGCCACCAGAGGCTAACCACGAGCCTTTGTAGTAGATGGCGATGTTGGGATAGGCGGCGGCGGCAACGTCGGGCACCTGTCGCAGTCCGTTAGGAGCGGTCAGCGGTGTTGGTGGTAGCACGTTGGGAACGAATACACCGCTGTCGGCACCGTCATAATGCGTGTCGGTTCCGGGTCCTGTCTGCCATGCTGGACGTTTGAAGTTTTGATTCTGGCTCACGCCACCACCGCTGCCCCAATCGTTCTGACAGATGGATAGCCCATCATCATTGCCCCAAGCGGTCTCGTTGCTACGTGCGTCGCTGCTATTCACCAGAAGATGTGTGCCGCCAACCGCGATGGCATAGGGGGCACTGGCGGGAAACGAGACCTCAGCGAATTGTGGTACGCGAAGACGATGCGAATATGCGCCGCAGTCGCCGCTGCTAATGAATACGGAGATGCCCTCCGCCGCCAATGTACGAAGGCTACGATTGACCGCGCTCTGTTCTGCCGCGCTAAACGAGCTTTCCCATGTACCATAGCTCACGCTCAACACCTGTACACGATGGTCCGTTGCAACACGGTTGAAGACATCGACTAAAGCTTGTGCGAATGCTGAACTATCATTCAGATCGGCCTGATAATCGAGTAGAGTAGCCTTTGGTGCGAGGCCAGCAATTAACTCAATATCCATTGCTGCTTCGCCTTCGCCTGATCCCGCCGCGAGATGCCCGTCAACATCAACATTCTCGATATGTGGCGTTGCGATACCAGCACATGCGGCATAGTTCGCAATATCAGCAGGATCATATGGCTCACCAAACTCCGCTACGCCAATCGTCATACCTTGCCCCTGTAAGCCCTGCTGGTAGAGTTGGCTAATTTGATAGGCTCCTGCAAGCTTGTCGCGTGTGAGTGTTTGCTTAGCTCCATACTTCGCGCAGTCAGCACTGGTACTATTTTGTGTCTTCGTACTGGTTTGCGCTTTGGTCATACTGAATGGAGGCTTGAACTCTGGATGCGCGAAATTGCTGAGGCCGACGATAGATTGGATGAATGGAGATACGGCGGCGGGCAACGTCGGTGTACCTTTAGGCTCGTAGAAGGTAAACGCGGCAATGGTGTACTGCTCTAGCTGAATATTGAGGGTGCGGTTGATTGTGCCGACGGTTGCCGAAACCCGAATGGCGGAGCGCAAAGGATCAGTTGCCGTTATCGTATAGTCGTTCTGTTGTAGCCAATGTTGCACCTGCTGTAACTGCGAGTCGGAGAGCGTGTACTTTTGCAGAATAAAATCGGGAGTCAGGTAGTGATGATAGTCCGGTGAGCCAACGGTGTAGATTTGCGTCACGTCATGCTCAAAGGTTGCGTCATCATAAATCAGATTGAACGTGAGCGATTGTATCTGGCTTGTTGGAAGGGGAGTACCCTCGACCAGTTGTCCGATACCACTAGGTACCTCTGCTAGTGCATGTGGCGTCGTCGTTGGTATAGGACGATGCATCGAAACCGGCGGTGTCGGATTCGTTGTAGCAGTGCCGCCAGGGAGAGAGCAGGCACTCATAAGAAATACAATCAGTGAAGTGAGTATTGAAGCGAACTCCATGTGTCGCCGCTTGCGCCAATTTTGTTTTTGAGAAGAGTAAATCACATATACCTCCATATATATATAGCTCTACCATGAGTAGTATACAGGTTTCTTTGGATATAGTATAGAGTTGAAGCAAAGAAGAGGCTATGATTTGTGTCATACATCCGATATGATGTATGTTACAGAAAATATGTGAAACTCCTATCTAAAAGGGTAGACTTTTCCACCTCTCTATGGTATAATTCTGTTCATTAGCAAAACACATTTATCACCAAACGATCATGACAACGTAGTTTTTGGTTTGTTAGGAAACAGGCATCCAGTTCGTTGCTGGATGAGGAATGGAATGCGTATGTGCTCAGTCTCGTTGAAAATGCTTTCAGCATCATCGCTGCGATTGGCACGAATCGTATTGGGAAATTTTGGCGCGTAGACTTCCACTAGGGACAGTATGTTCCTAGTGTTTTTTTTATTAAAGTGCAACTTCATTCTTATTCACGCACTGGTTTTTGGGCTCATTGATTTTTTTCCTTCCTTGGGCCAGGACCTTCTACTTGTGAGGGTCATCGAATACGACAGTATCTTTGAAAGGAGACACTAGCTTACAGCCTGCGTGCCTTATTTCATGAGGGGGGAACCGCGCAGTAGATTCTGAAAGTGCGATACGACGGATGCTTACATCTGTGCAAGAGAGTACAGAGCAGTAGGCTACGCCACGAAAGCGTATAGAACACGAAGTCAACGTGGGCGCGGAGTGGTTGCTAGATTTTCAAGGAGATAGCGCATGAACTCAAGTATGATCAGCAAAATCGCAAAAGCCAAGAGATATGCCGAGGAACCAGAGCGTATTCAGTTCACACACTTTGAAGCGAAATTTCAGGGTGAGAACGATGTACATACCACGAAGTTTGATGACGGCGAGTGGACCTGCACCTGCCGCTTCTTCGACGATTGGGGCGATTGCTGCCACACAATGGCAATGCAGCGCGTTCTAGGCGTCACCATTCCTTCTATTCACCGTCATGGAGTTCCTACCGGGCTTGGTACTAGCCCGTTGGTACACTAGATCGGGCATTTCCATTTTTGCCCCTAAAAAGAAGGGCGTTATGAATAAGGGCGTGATAAATCAGGCCCGTGCAGCGCATATATCGCGCAAAACTCAAACCTCAAGAAGCACTGACCAGTCGATGGCAGTGCTTCTTGATTCTGTGGTATTCCTTCATATACACAAAACCTTCATTTGTCACTCGTCGCCAGAGGTGGCGAGTGACAA
This sequence comes from uncultured Ktedonobacteraceae bacterium, assembly GCA_964250365.1. Lineage (GTDB taxonomy): Bacteria > Chloroflexota > Ktedonobacteria > Ktedonobacterales > Ktedonobacteraceae > JBBQVS01. Next base: position 4,060 of record CAXUGH010000016.1, on the reverse strand, counting down.
ATGAAGGTTTTGTGTTACGCAATGTCTTATGCGGCAAGCCCTGTGAAGTAGATAACGATGAGTGCCGCGAACATGATGGCGGCGAGTACCGCGATAAAGATGAGGTCTCGACGCACATATGAGTAGTGTTCTGCTGTAATCAGTGTTGCATTGCTGCGCTTTGTGCGCTGTGCAGTTTTGTTTGCTGCGAGTCGAGTCGCTGCGCTACCCTTCGGCACGGTGGCTACAGGAGTCTCTATTACCTCTTTTGGCGCGACGGTTTCCTCTACAACTCTTTTTGTTTCTCTTGTAGAAGTTGATTTTGCAGGTGCAACTTCTGTTGCAAGATTGCTAGAGCGGATTCGCTTCTTGGGAACCGTTGGCAACGCATCGAGGTTGGAGGAAGACGAGGCTTCTACTGGAGTTTCGCTTGTCTCAGAAGTTGTCTCTGTGGGCGAGGTAACGATCTCTTCGTCCTCTAACTCCTGAACTTGAGAGGTGGGGCGAACCAGTTCAAAACTTTTTTGTGTTTTTGGCTTAGTACGCTGCACTCCACTGCGTGCAGGCGTTGATCTCTTAGGCATTTTTGCTACTCCCTGCCCGACAGCCAGGAAACACAATTGGCTTTTCGAGCGTCTCTACATTCTTGGTACTTAGGGTGATACCGTTGTGATAACACGATTGCTTCAAATAATACACGATCCGAATCAGGCACATTTACGAGTTCGTCTAAATACTTTAGTGGCTCTATCCGTGTATAAAAAAGGTTATGGCTATTATACACGAAACATGTAGTCACGTCGAGTGGGTACCAGTTGGAAATTTGACAAAAACAGCCTTCTATGCTACTCTTAGCGTGGCATGGAAGGGCACTATAGATACCGCTAAGACACACATAACTGCGATAGCAAGAGGCTAGCTCTAGTAACGGCTAGTCCTTTTTTTTAGAATTACATTTCATTTTCTCAACACGAAACAGGAAAAACATCATGGCACGAATAGTCGTCGCAATGAGCGGCGGCGTGGATAGCTCTGTCGCTGCTGCTCTTTTGAAAGAGCAAGGTCACGAAGTCATTGGCATTATGCTACGCCTCTGGTCGGAGCCAGGAGTAATTGAGGCGGAGGACGATGGGGTCGAGCGCGTGGTACAGAACAAATGTTGCTCACTGGAAGCGGTCGATGATGCGCGACGTGTAGCGCGTATGCTCGATATTCCCTTTTATCTCGTCAACGTCGAGGAAGAGTTTAAGCATAAAATCGTTGACACCTTCTATGAAGATTATGTCGCAGGGAGAACACCAAACCCCTGCCTAAACTGCAATCGCCATATTCGCTTTACCGTGCTACTCAATCGTGCCCTTGCGCTCGATGCCGACTATCTTGCGACGGGTCATTATGTACGGGTGGATGACTCACCTGAAACGGGCAAGCGACGTTTGCGACGTGGCGTAGACCCGGATAAAGATCAATCCTACGTGCTACATGTTCTCAATCAGCACCAGCTCGCGCATGCTTGTTTTCCGCTCGGTGGTTATACCAAGCCGCAGGTGCGAGCAATGGCGGCGGAGCGCGGTATGACGGTTGCGACAAAGGCCGAGAGCCAGGAGATATGTTTCGTCGCGCAAAACGATTATCGCGGCTTCATTGACCGCTACGCCGCCAAGCAGGGTGACTACGAGCCAGAGCTTGTTGGAGCAGGCGTTGCCGCTACCAGCAGTGGCACACCATTGATTACGCTGCCCAAGCCGGGACCGATTATCGACCAGCAAGGAAAAGTGTTGGGGCGGCATCGTGGTCTGGCGTACTATACGATTGGACAGCGTAAGGGTCTAGGATTGACCTCACTGGAGGCGTTACACGTTCTCAAGATCGACGCCGAGCAGAACGCGATTACGGTTGGACCAGCCGTTGCGCTGGAGAAGCAAACATTTATTGTCGGCAACATGCACTATCTGAGCGGAGAGACGCCGACAGCACCATTTGAGGCGTTTGTACGAGTGCG
>CAXUGH010000016.1:0-2054 GCA_964250365.1 uncultured Ktedonobacteraceae bacterium | reverse complement strand
TACAAGGCCGCTGAACAGCCCGCGCGAGTGACTCCTATTGAGGGAAACCGCGTAGAGGTCACACTAAAAAATCCACAGCGAGCAATCACCCCTGGACAGGCAGCCGTGTTTTATGGCGGTGCGGAGAGTGATGAAGTGTTGTGTGGAGGCATCATTGCATGACGGATCAAGCACATATTAGAAATTTTTGTATTGTTGCCCACATTGATCACGGCAAGTCAACGCTTGCTGATCGCTTGCTAGAATATACTGGCACCGTCTCGAAACGCGATTTGCAGGAGCAGACGCTCGACCAGATGGATTTAGAGCGCGAAAAAGGTATCACCATCAAGGCGCAGGCTGTGCGTATGCGCTATACCGCTCTCGATGGCGAAGAATACGAACTCAATCTGATTGACACCCCTGGACACGTAGACTTTACGTATGAGGTCTCGCGTAGCCTCGCCGCGTGTGAAGGTGCGCTGCTGGTGATCGACGCAACGCAGGGTATTGAGGCGCAGACGCTGGCGAACCTGTATCTTGCTCTCGAAGCCGATCTCAACATCATTCCGGTCATCAACAAAATTGATTTGCCGAGTGCCGAACCTGAACGCGTGATGCAAGAGGTCGAAGAGGTGATTGGTATTCCGAAAGAGGAGTGCATCCTGGCCTCTGCGAAAGAAGGCATTGGGACGCAAGAGATTCTCGAAGCTGTCGTGAAGCAGATGCCACCGCCAAAGGGTGATCCAGATAAGCCATTGCGGGCACTCGTCTTTGACTCGCACTACGATGCGTACAAGGGCGTTATTGCCTATTTGCGTGTTGTTGATGGTCAACTCCGTACAGACGAACGTGTTTCGATGATGGCGGTTGGTAGTTCCACTGATATCCTTGAAGCGGGCTACTTTCACCCGCGTCTTACAGCGGTGGGTGGACTGACAACGGGTGAGGTGGGCTATATCGCAACGGGCTTCAAAAACGTCAAAGATTGTCGTGTTGGTGATACCGTGACTGTTCCCAGCGCATTAGGTAGTGTCGAGATGCTCCCAGGTTACAAACCAGCGAAGCCGATGGTGTTTGCTGGTATCTATCCGGTCGAGGGCAATGAGTATCCGCTGCTGCGTGAAGCTCTTGATCGCTTGCTTCTTAATGATGCCTCCCTGTTCTATGAACCGGAGACCTCGAATGCGCTAGGCTTCGGCTTTCGTTGTGGCTTTCTGGGACTGCTACATATGGAGATTATTCAGGAGCGTATCGAGCGCGAGTACAATCTGGATATCCTGGCAACGGCACCAAGTGTGGAGTATCACGTCCTAAAAACCAATGGTGATACTGTTGAGGTCGATAATCCGTCCGAGATGCCAGCACCGAACGAGATTGAGGATATCGAAGAGCCAATGATGGATATCTCGATTTTCTCGCCTTCAAGCTACATTGGCACGATTATGGACCTTGTGATTTCGCGGCGCGGCATCTTCAAAGAGATGAAGTATATCGAGGCCACACGCGTTCTCTTGACCTATAATATGCCATTGGCGGAGCTGATTATCGACTTTTACGATCAACTCAAATCGCGCACACAGGGGTATGCCTCGCTCGACTATAGCTTTGGTAGTTATCTAGGGTCTGACCTTGTGAAATTGGATATACTTGTGAACGGACATCCCGTTGACGCCCTATCACTGATTATTCACCGCGATAAGGCGTACTATCAGGGACGGGCACTGGTTGAGAAGTTGCGCGGATTGATTCCTCGACAACTGTTCGAGGTGCCGATTCAGGCGGCGATTGGCTCTAAGATTATCGCACGCGAAACCGTGCGAGCCATGCGTAAAGACGTGCTTGCGAAGTGTTATGGCGGTGACATCTCGCGTAAGCGCAAATTGCTGGAGAAGCAAAAAGAGGGTAAGAAGCGCATGAAGATGGTGGGTAACGTCGAGATACCACAAGAGGCATTTATGGCGATCCTATCTCTAAGCGAATAATTCAGAATAAAAAGCACCTGCTCCTGAGCGATTAGTCGCTCAGGAGCAGGTGCTTTTTATTCTGAATTATCAAGCATGACCGAAGATTAG
>CAXUGH010000015.1:12656-33373 GCA_964250365.1 uncultured Ktedonobacteraceae bacterium | reverse complement strand
AGAGATGACTAAATCAGCATTGATTGTATGGGGCGGCTGGGAAGGCCACGAACCAGAAAAGGGAGCAGCACTATTTGCCCCGTTTCTACAAGAGCAGGGCTACGAGGTCGAGATATCGCACACCTTGGACTCCTATCTGAACGAGAGCAAATTGGCTGGCCTCAACTTGATTGTGCCAATCTGGACAATGGATACGATTACACCAGAGCAAGAGCAAGGATTGCTCAATGCAGTCAAAAGTGGCGTCGGCATCGCTGGCTGGCACGGCTGCATGGCGGACTCATTTCGCAACAGCACCGAATACCAGTTCATGGTCGGTGGGCAGTGGGTCGCGCACCCTGGCAATATCATCGACTACATCGTGCAAATCGTCAAGCAAGATGATCCCATCATGGCTGGTATTTCCGACTTTGCGATGCACTCCGAACAATACTACATGCACGTTGATCCCAACAACGAAGTGCTGGCAACCACCACCTTCGGCGGCGAATATGCTCCCTGGATAGGAGGTAGTGAGATGCCTGTGGTCTGGAAGAAACGCTGGGGACAGGGACGCGTCTTCTATTCCTCACTCGGTCATGTGAGGCGCGACTTTGACGTACCCGAAGCATTAGAGATTATGAAAAGAGGGATGCTGTGGGCAAGTCGCTGATAGAGGATTTTTGATGTATGCAAGCACACGAAATCGAAATGTATCTCGCCGAACTGGGTCAGGAGCTACAAAACCAGGGCACACAACGCCCGATACGCGTTCTTTTAGTTGGGGGAGCCTTCATGCTCACTCAACTTCACAGCAGAGCTACGACAAATGATGTTGATGTCGTCCTCAAAGACGTTGACGACTCCACAACATCGCCACTTTATCGTAGCTTCAAAAACGCTGTGCGAGTAGTTGCTACACGCAATAACATGCCAGTTATCTGGCTCAATGACGTTATTGGGGACTTTCTCAAAGACAGTAGTGATGTACCAGATGGAACTTTATGGCGTCAATTTGCGACACTCGAAGTATATGTGCCAGCAAGCGAATATATCCTAGCACTCAAATTGCTTGCTGGACGGCAGAAAGATGAGAGCGATATACTTGTCCTATGTCAGCAATTACAAGTTCAGACTCGTAGCAAAGCACAAGAGTTATTAGATAAATACATACCAAACAAGCAGGTACAACAAATCAACGAGGTCGATGTCACGTTGAAGAGATTTTTTCGCAGCTAGCTATGGTATAATATAAAGCGACATATAGGATGCTAAAACTTTTAGAGGGCATAGTGAAATCACTTGATCACTTACAGACAATGACATTAACCTATCAGGAAATTGTGCAGGGTGAAGAACCCTGGATAGCACTAGGCAATTTCATGAATGACTGGTTTGCTTACGCCAAAGATAAACGATCACAACTTGTTGCTGAACCAGTTATCCTACCCAAAGAGGCCAGCACAAATAATATCTATTGGGCGACTTTCTGCACTGCTGCCGTAGAATGGTTTTGTAATCGTTATGGAATAACCTGTCCGTCATGGGTACATTCAACCTCATATTGCTTACTTGAACCTCATTTTGATTTCCCTTGCGAATATAAGCCAGAAGTACGCGCAAGGCTTATTCAGGAGACGCCTGAGCCGTTCAGCAGGAGAAACATTTATTGTGGCAATCGCATGTTTGCCAACAAATATGAGTTGGCTGAACAGCATCGTCTTCGTTCGTCTGCTACTACTGCTAGCACCTCTTCACCTATTGCCTGATTGTTGAGAGAGGCAGGGAGACCGCAAGGGTCTCCTTGCCTCTCCCTGCTTTACTTCGCAAATCCCTTATCCAACAATCTTTCAGCGTCACCGAAAAGCTGCTCGAACGAGTCCGCATGCATCTCGGTGCCAATCAGGAAACGCCCATTTTGTGTCGCGGAAAAGACCATGCAGTAGCCCGCGTCATCGCTCGAACCTGTCTTGACACCGTTCGCGCCTGGATAGGTGCCGAGCAGCCCGTTGGTGTTGGTCCATGTATTGTAGAGGTGGTTGTGCAGCGTAGCTGGCAAGACATAGTTCTGTTGAGCGACAATCTGGTCGAAAATTCCGTAACGCATGGCGTAGCGTGCAAGTGTCGTGAGGTCAGCGGCACTGGTGTAATGTGCGGGATCGGAAAAGCCGTGCGGATTGGCGTAGTGCGTATCGTTCAGGCCGAGCAGACGTGCCTTGTTGTTCATCATGGCAACGAAGTTTGCTGTTGTACCGGCAATCGTGTGAGCAAAGACGACGGCGACATCACTCCCCGATGGCAACAGCAAGCCATAGAGCAGGTCGCGCACATGAATTCTATCTCCAGCCTTCAACTGTGCCACGCTCATCCCCTCTGGCACCTCGTCAATTTCGTCCTGCTGAATAGTGATAGATTGATCGAGGTTCAAATTCTCGATAGCAAGCACAGCAGTCATAATCTTAGTCGTGCTAGCCATTGGTAGCCGCATATGGCTATTCATGTCGAACAACACCTTGCCCGTATTACCATCGACCATGTATGCAGAGAGACCACCGACGAGCGGTGTGGGCGTTGGTGAAGGCATTGGTGTTGGCGACGGAGTAGGAGTTGGCGATGGCGTGGGAAGAGGCGTAGGAGTCGCGGCAACGGTTGCGGCCCCGAATAGAGAGCCAACAGGGACAATCGACGTGAAGTAAACAGAGACGAAAACGACGATTCCTACCATGAGTAGCAATAAGATGGCGAAAAGATAACGTTGCACTACAAGCTCCTAATCTTTATTAAAATCCCCGCCTTTGTATTACGAATGTATTACGAAATTTCGGTAAATGTGATATCCTGAAATAGCATCTATTCAATAAAAACTCTATCATAAAAGATACTACGTATGACAGAACAAACATCTCTCTTTGGAACACCAGATAACGTTCCTACTAATAAAGAACGTCTAATACAAGCGAATACGAAGCCAGCGGAGCCGCTCGCGGCTCGCATGCGTCCACGCACACTCGATGAGATTGTGGGGCAGGAGCATCTTGTCGCTCCTAATCGGTTGCTACGCCGCACTATCGAGTCGGATAGCCTCACCTCTATTATCCTATGGGGACCGCCGGGGAGCGGAAAAACGACGCTAGCAGAGGTAATCGCGCACTCTACGCATGCGCGTTTTATGCGTGTAAGCGCGGTGTCTTCTGGCGTCGCCGATCTGCGTAAGGTGATGGATGAGGCCAACAAACTACGCCAATTCTCTAATCAGCGCACCATTCTCTTCATCGACGAGATTCACCGCTTCAACAAGGCGCAACAGGACGCGGTACTGCCCTATGTCGAGCGCGGCGTCGTCACGCTGATTGGCGCAACAACGGAAAATCCTAGCTTCGAGGTCAACGCCGCCCTGCTCTCGCGCTGCCGCGTCTTTACGCTCAAAGCCTTGAGTGATGAGCAGATAGAGGGTATTCTACGCCGCGCTCTAATAGACGAAAAGCGCGGACTTGGTGCAATGCATATCGCTATTGCTGACGATGCATTAGCCGCGATTGCCGTATTCGCAAACGGCGATGCTCGTACCGCGTTGAATGTGCTTGAACTCGCGGCACAAGGCAGTAGAAACAATGAGGAGCAGGAACAAGAAACAATTACGCTTCCTCTCGTCGAAGAGGTGATGCAGCATCGCGCTCTGCTGTACGACAAAGGTGGCGAGCAACACTACGATACCATCTCCGCGCTACACAAATCGCTGCGTGGCTCCGATCCCGATGCAAGCCTGTACTGGTTGGCGCGTATGATTGAGGCGGGAGAAGACCCATTGTATGTTGTACGACGGCTGATTCGCTTCGCCTCGGAAGATGTCGGCATGGCAGACCCACAGGCACTTCTCGTCTGTATGGCGGCGCAGCAAGCGGTACATTTTGTGGGACTACCAGAGGCAAACCTTGCGCTGGCTCAGGCGGTGGTACATCTGGCTACCGCACCCAAGAGTAATGCGTTGACCGAGGCATATGCGCGTGTCCAGGCCGATGTGCAGCAGACGCGTAACGAGCCGGTTCCAATGCAGATTCGTAATGCTCCAACGGGTTTAATGAAAGACCTCGGCTACGGCAAAGACTACAAATATGCCCACGACTACTATAAAGACATGCAGATCGACGACCCCGACAGACCACCTCCACAACGTGTGCAAGAATATCTCCCCGAAAGTTTGCAGGGACGCCACTACTATGAGCCAGGACAGCAGGGCAAAGAGGCGAGCATCAAGAAGTGGCTAGAGAAGCGACGTGAGGAAGACTCATGACGGTGGAATTACAGCAGCACATCATAGAGCGTATCCAGCGCGAAGGACCGATTTCGTTCCACGACTATATGCAAATGGCCTTGTACGAGCCGAACTATGGCTACTACGTGACGGGTGCCGCTAAAATGGGCTGGGAGGGCGACTATTATACCAGTAGCGACGTGTCTGCATTGTTCGCACATTGCATGGGTCGTCAACTCGTGCAGATGTGGGAGCAGTTGGAACGCCCTTCCCCTTTTATCGTACTGGAGCAGGGGGCGGGACGAGGAGACCTTGCTCGCCAATTACTTCAGTGGGCGGAGCGCGAACAACCCGATTTGTATACGGCACTAAGCTATCAGACGGAAGATATACGCGAAGGATTGGATGCACTAGCGACAAACTCAAAAGATACATCTATATCAGTGTTGCTCTCGAACGAACTGGTGGACGCGTTCCCTGTTCACGTTGTCGAGAAGCGCGGCGAGCATCTCTATGAAGTGTATGTCGATGTGCATCACGGACGACTACACGAAGTCCTCGACGAGCCGAGTAGCACTGAGGTGGCGAGCTATCTCGATAGCTACAACATTCCGTGGCGAACGTATGATGAGTATTGGCGAGCCGAGATCAACCTTGATGCACTGCGCTGGATGCAACGCTTGGCACAATTATTGAATAGTTCCACGAAAAGCGGGTTTCTTTTGACAATTGACTATGGCAATAAGGCCGAAGCACTCTACACACATGAACGGCAACGAGGTACGCTAGCCTGCTACTATCAGCACCAGCTTACCGAGCGTCCTCTTGCCAAACCAGGGGAACAAGACATCACCGCACATGTCAACTTCACTGCACTCATAAATGAAGGGCAACGACACGGCTTGCACCTCCATACCTTTACAACACAAAAAGCATGGCTCGAAGCAATGGGACTTAACGAAGAGGTCGAGCAACTGCGCCGCAACGATTTTTCTGCAATGGACACTGAGAGAGCAAGCGACAAGGGACAGAGGGCATTGCTGCAATGGCACACCTTGCGTCAGCAAGTCGCGGCTTTGACGGATACGATGGGTATGGGCAATTTCAAGGTATTGGTAATGCGGGGATAACAAATGAAAAAAAGATGTAGCAGCATGCCAGCAGCTTCGCTGCTGGCATGCTACTACATCTTTTTTTCATTTGGCACGCTCCTTACAATGTATAGTAAGAACCCACATTCTTATATTTACAAGTAAGGAAATGCTCCTCGTGGGCATGTGTAGTATTTTGGAAAAGTTACAGCGAAGAACTCGAAGAGTTGTCTGGCTCGCCAGTATCCTAGCACTGGTTGGCCTTCTAGCATATATCCTTTCACCTGACATTAGTGTCAATCTGCTTGCCAACTTTTGGCCTTCTACAAGTGACAGTACTCCGACGTTTTACGGCGAAAATGTTGATATGAGTCAAATTTTGCCTACGTCGCAGCATTATGTGGTCAATAGCAAAGGCGAAGACCTGATCGATATTGCCGCAAATCTGGGCATCAACCTTCTTCGTATTACCAACGCACAGCGTAGCGTTAATAATGATGCCGATTCGGTGTACACGCGTGAGCAGTGGAATTCAGTACTCGACAAGATGCAAAGTAAGGGAATAAAGGCTCTCATCCTGATAGAGACGGTGAGTAGTAACGGCGATTATTATACGCCTGATATTCGTCCAGCATACTTGCACTTAGTACAGGAGTATATAGATAGTGACGTTTTTTTGCACCCCGATGTCTACGCGGTAGACATTAAGAACGAGCCGCTTTTAACAGACGCAAATGTTGCTATGCTCCGAACCGCTCATGCGATGATTAAGGCTAAATACCCACCTCTAAAACAAACAATAGGCTGGTGGGCAAGTGCTACATCTCCTAAAAACCCTTACAACCCTAATAACTACAACTGGTCTGATTTCTCTGCGGGCAAAAAAATTGCCGATATCGTTGATTTTTACTCTATCCACATGTATGCGCTCGACACGAACAATTTTGGGCTGGGTTTGAATCCCGACTTGAAAACAAAAGTGTTTGTGTCGCGGGTCGAGGACGGCTTACAGACGAAAAAGCCAATTCTGATTGGAGAATTTGGCGAGGCAAATGGCGATGCCGTGAGCGATCAGGATACCATTGGCAACCCACAACTACAGGCGAACATTTATCAAGGCGTGTATCAAGCCCTGAAAGAGATGCATAGCAGCCAGATTATCGGCTCCGTCGCCTTCGATTTCTATAGCCGCAACGCATATCCCGACGCATGGGCTATCGTCAAGAACAACGGAAACTATCTCTTCCCCGCCGCGTACATCCTCCAGGCATATGCTTCAGGGAAAAACAATCTGTCACTCCAAACGACAACCATTGTTAATTCGCAAAGCTACCTATTTAGCAATAGCGACAATGACTCGACGAAAAGCTTACATGTATCTGATCGCATAGGTCTAAAGCTCCAACTAGACGACAGCGGAAACTATGTGCTAGCCGTAAGCGAAAACAGCGTACTAGGCACCGTAGAAAACTTCCACTACGACTCCGTATCTGACTCATACTACGTCGTTTATCAAGTAGTAAGTCAAGGAAGTACACAAATCAACATCTTCGACGAATCCAATTGTCAGACAGGAATTATGTGTTCTCCACCTGTGTATACGCTAACGGTTGATATCAGGTAGTCTGAGGCTGGAATAAGTAGTTTTCATACACAAAGATTACTTATACACATCCACCTGTCCATTGCTATAAATGCAATTTTTGTTGTCATCTAAGAAGGGTTTTGACGAATTAAAAATGAGAACGTTTTGATCGATGGTGACGACTGAACGGGACGTAACATTCAGATACACGTATCCGTTCTTTCTGATTATTGCTGGAAAGATTTCATTTAAGGCATTTATGTCTCCATAAGTGAGAAGTTTGTTCGTACCTGACAAATCGGACTCTACAGGGGCATGAGTGCCATCATTCTCTGAGAGCCAGACAATTGCAATCACATCCGATTTACGCACATAGTAGGCGTCATAGTACAAACCAGCGTTGTCTAACGTCATCTGCGGCAAGTAGTCCCCCGTGAGATGCGAGATAAAGCCAGTCAGGTTGAGGAAGAAAAGTACTGCTACGACGCCAATAACCACGATGCGCTTTTGCTGCTTCACAAAGAAGAGTACTGAGTTCAAGCCAAATACGATGAGCAGCGAAAGCAGAAAAAGCAATTGCTGGAACATCCGTAATAATCCATATTCAACCGATATGGCAGGCAATACAATTTCAAGAATGAGCAGAAAAATTGAGCCGAGACAGAGCAGGAGATACTGCAAATCGAATGTGTTTGTATTCTTGAACAGAAGTAACTGCTGTACGTCAAATACTTTTTTTCTCTTGAGAAAAAAGACCGCTAACAAGCCAACAAATACAGAAAGCTGCATGAAAGAGGCCGAAGTAGACCTTAACTCTGCCTGTACCGCGAAGACGGGAATATGCAGAGAAGACAGAAAATTTCCCAATGGTGTAGGAGGAAGTTGTTCTTGTGCAGTAGGATAGCTCGGATACCTATCAGTGACTGACTGACTATAAAATTGGTTTGCATCCACGTCTGTTGGTTGCACGGCCTTTGCGTCTTGCGTGACCTGCCGAATATAGTCTTGAAGTTGCTGTTTCGGGTCATTTTTAGTAGGGGCAAAGAGGCTGTAGGAGAGATCGCTGGACTTAGCGTCATCGCTCGATTTCACGAATAGGCCGCTGACAACGCTTATTATCACTGAGCCGGTGTGGTTTGATGAGTTGGTGTAGAGAGTGTTCCAGAAGTATGTCGCGCCAAAGAGAATCAGTACCAATGGTAAAGTGAGGAAAACTTTATTTGTAAACGCGTGTTTTGGCGTAATACGAGACTTTGCTAATAACCACGAGAAGGTGTTTTTTATGAACGGCAGAGAAAGTATCAGGTTTGAAATATAGACAAATATCACCAGCGCAAGCAAGACAAAATTCGTGGAGTAGTGAGAAATGATGACGCTCAGTGCGAAGACAATAAATAGCGTTTTTCGCATTCTTGAAGAGAGGTCTGACAGGAGCATCATATACATTACAAGGCCAAAGAAGATAAAGCCTATTTCCTGACGGTTTAACATGGGCATGTCATTAAAAAACGTGGGGAAAGACATAAAGAAGAAGGTAGCCAGAAATGCGAGAACAGGTGTTGTATAGTTTCTTACGATGAAAAATACTAACACTGGTGCCGTTGCAAAGAGGATTTGGTAAATGACTTTGTACACATACATATCCTGCATAGACAAAAGGTGAGTGAGGATTGTCGGCAAGATGGTGATGCTCAGACAAGCATTGTAGGCGTCCTGGTAAAAGGCCATATTCCAAATGTGATGCGTGTTGGTAAGGCGAAATACGTAAAATTCTCTCTCGATATCGTGCCCTGTAATATACCAGCTACGTAGAGAGGTGGTAAATAAAGAGGCTACCGCTATCAGAAATATTGCGTAAGGATACAGATTGAGCGGAATTTTATCGCGTAGTAGCACGAGAATCAGGCTGTAGACAGCTATAGCTCCCAGTAGAAGAAGCGTGAGGATATCACTACCGCCATTATTCAAAACGATGGCACCTAACGCTGCAAGAATGGGAAAAAGCAGGGGCAAACTATACAACGCTTTTTCGATACGCGAGAACTTGAAGGGCAGTATTCTTATCGTAAACTGTTTTGTTCTTACCCATGCAAGTACGAACAACAGTGCAATATAGACATCAAACCCCAAAAGTATATTCTGAAATGCTAATGGATTACTTACACCGAGCAACGGCAAGAGAACGTTCAGAAGTAATCCGCCAAATTCCAAATACGCAAGACTAAGTCCTACAATGAACAAGAGATTTTCCCATACAGACAACCTTCTTATACGGAGAATTAAGGAGAGCAAAAACCCTGGTAGCAAAATGCATGTACAGAAGGAAACCAGCGTCGTCGTATAGAGAAAATTGATATGTGCTAGTTCAAGGACACTGACAAGAATCTGTAGACCTAATAATAAGGCAAACAGCACTTTTTTACTCATGGCTTAGCTCCTTATAGACATGCTCTATCGAATTCAAGACGTTGCGCCACGAATAAGAATGCGCCTTTTGCACCGCCAAAGCACTTAGCTTCTGAAGCGTCTCTTCCTGGCATAGCACCTCATCGAGTGCCTTTGCATAGTTCGTGGCGGTCGGCTCCTCAATCAGCACGCCACAATCAGAAAGAATTGGTCGTATTTCAGGCGCATCTGAAGCGACCACAGGAAGACCAGCAGCTAAAGCTTCGAGCATTGAAAGCGAGATACCTTCTTTCAGCGATGGAAGCACGAATATGTCTGCCAACTTGTACATGGCGAGCAGTTCTTGCCCTGTCTTTTTTCCGTGCAGTTGCACATTGTGCAGCGAGTACTTCTGTATTAAAGCCTCTATCTTTTCCCTGTCTTCTCCTTCGCCCACGATATCCAGAAATACGTTCGCTCGCATCTGTGAAACGGCTTCTATAAGCATCGGAAGATTCTTCTGAGGAGCCAGTCGCCCTACGAATAAAAGATGCGGTACTGCATTTTCCCGCTTTTTCTCGCCTAGAAAATACTTTTCCGCCACGCCATTCGGTATCACAACAATGGACTCTAATGGAATTGCATACTTTGCTGCAATCAACGATTTCTGCGGTTCGGAAAGGCAAATAACCTTCGCGGCTGCTTGCAAGACTCTTTTGAGAAATACCCTCTTATATGGTTCGAGTAAAAAGCCAAGTGGACCGGAGGCATCGACATCGAGGTGAATATGTACAACGTATGGTATCCTCTTCACTTTCGACACGAGATACACGAACTCTGGTGATAATGCCTGCGAGACATGCAAATGTATAAGAGAGTGCTTCGGTAAAGCAAGCAGTTGAAAGGGTAGAGTAAAGATAATTGGGGTGTGAGCAAACTCAACAGATTTCAAATAATGAACATGAGATTTGAAATCAGGAGCTACTTTCTCTGAATACCCTATATTCGATGTATAGGTTGCTACGCGATATCCTTTGTCCGCAAACCCTTCTGCTATCTGCGCCGCACAGTTTTCCATACCACCTAGATGAGGTGGATAATAGGATACAACGTGTGCAATTGTAGGAGAAGCTATTTTAGACATGACTCATACACTTCCTTCGTTAAATCGACACGCGAATCCCATGTCAATGTTTCTCTGACCTTCGCCGCGCCAGCTTGTCCCATGCGAGTCGCTAACTCTGGATTCGTGAGTATTTTCAAAATTGCCAGAGCTAAAGCACTGCTATTGGTCGTAGGCAGAACGAAGCCATCAATTCCTTCGCGAATCACTTCAGGAATGCCCCCTAAATCCGTTCCGATAACTGGTGTCTGACATGCCATTGCCTCTATTAGCACCATTGGAAAACCTTCCATAGCCCCAGTCGAAGGGAGGATAACAATCGACGCCTTCTGCATCTCCTCAACCAGATCGTTTCCCCATTTCATGCCAGCAAAGCTAACTCTCTCGTCTTCAAAATCGCCGACTTCTCCCACAACACGCACTTTGACTTCGGGAAGTAATTTGACGGCCTCAAGCAAATAATAGAGACCTTTCGCTCTATGCATGCTTTTATAGTGGCAGATGAACAGAACAAGATTTTTTTCTCTTTCGATACTTGGATTCGGTTGAAAGAGAGAGATATCCACGCCTGGATGGACCACAACGCTTTTATAAGTATATTTCTTTAAGATTGTATTTCTGACAAAGTTGGAGGCACAAATAATTCTGCTTGCCTTTTTTGCGGTACAAGGAAGAATAAACTTTTCATAGAGAAAAATGATTACGTCATACAAGAGCTTGTTTTTGTGCATAGTTCCTGTATGATAGGTCAAAACGAAGGGAATGTTGCCAGCAAGCGATGCTGTTACGTCACCGATAAAGGGAACCGGTTGATGAGAATTGATGATATCGGGTTTTTCCGTGCGAATAATCTTCTTTAGAGCCACATACCACAATGGGTTTATTGGTGTATTTCCAACCTGGAACATAATCGGTAAGCGATAGACTTTGATACCAAAATACTCTTCTACAACTTGCGTTTTTGCGCCTGGATTTGATGTCACTACAACGACCTCGTAGTTGTACGTCTTTATCAACCCTTGAGCAATGTTAAACGCGTAGTTCTCTAATCCTCCCGAACGCGGGGGAAAGTACGGTGTCACCAAGAGCAGTTTCACGCTAATCCCCCATTGCAAACGTACTCAATATCTCTTCGTGTAGAGATATATTCAAAAACCGTCTCAACGTTTTTCCACTCGTTATTCTTTTCAATTTCCCAGGAATGCCCCCACAGATGAAATACGCCGCCATTCTCGACAACACGATCAAAGAAGTGTTGAGCAAGCTTTACCCACTGTATTGTTCCATAACGGGGTAGGTATGGAATGTCCGATAGATGTGTATATGCCTGAACCGTTGTAGGGAGTGCATCCCACTGTTGCGGTGCATTTATCGAAAAACGCTTCGTTGTTCTAATCACCGTAAATCCCAGGTTAAGCACCGCTCTCTGAACTTGAGCAGTGTACACCCCGTATGGATAGGCAAACGATTGTAGCTTTTTCCCCACAATGGACTCTAAAACATCTCGACCAGCCTGAATATCGTCGATGGCAGAGGCGAGAGAAACTTTAGATAGATTTGGATGATGAAGCGTATGACCTCCGATCTCAAAACGTTCGCTGAGCGATTGTATTTCTTGTTTTGAAAGCATATCCTCTTGAGAGAACTCCCTGCTTGCTGGTGAGACATACAACGTTGCGGGAATGTTATACTTTTGCAGTAAGTCCGCCAATTTTATGTCCAGTTTGTGTCCATCGTCCCAACTTGTTGTTACAATTCTTTTCATTCTTCTCCCGCCTTCTTGCCACTACCTACCAGAGCTTCTTCCTTGACATACATTTCTTGCGTTTCTTCGTAGACATCTTGAAGAGCTAGCATCTCTTCTTGCGCCGCAGGGGTGAGGCACTGCATGTATATATCCTCAACGCTTTGCGTTAAAGCATTCCAGTCATACTGCTGAAGAAACGCGCTATACTGTGCTGGCTCCGACTCCGCCATTAAGTATTCATCAATAGCCTCGGCTATATTTTCCTTTGACAACGCAACCGCCTTCCCATTCAACCCTTCCTGAATCAAGTGCCTCGCTGCATTATGTCGGTGATTAGTTGTGATAACTGGCAGTCCACATCCGTTCGCCTCTAACACAACAATACCAAAGCCCTCTCTCGTAGAGGGAAAGGCAAAGACGCGTGAGGACTTCATCAAGGCATACAATTGGCGAGCATCTTCGATACCGTCGATAAACTCAACATTCTCAAGAAGATTCTGCTCCTGCACCAGTTGCAGTAAATTATTTTTCTCAGGGCCTCTTCCCACAATAATGCACTTGATATGCGGGTGTTTTGGCTTCAGAAGAGCAATACTCTGTATCAGCACATTCACATTTTTGTTAGACAACAACCTGCCAACAAAGATGATATCTGAGTGGATGTCGGCTAAGGCGATGCTCTCAAGTTCAGTAATTGAAATGCCGTTAGGAATGACCGTGATTTTTTGGCGCGGAACTCTCAGCTTTGTTTTGAGTCCTTTCGCAGTGTGTTCAGATACCGCGATAATTTTGTCCGGCAACATTGCCGCAACTCTTTCAGTGAAGGCTGCCACCACTCCCGAAAAACCCATGTATTGTATCCAGTACGGGACACCCCATACTTCGTTCCAAATGGCATGCAGTTTTTTGCGCTTGAGTAGAGCCACGAGTTTCGCACTGAACAGTACGAAGTGCGGCATGTGATCGACATCGAGAATATCAAAATCTTCCCGCAGGAGCTTGAGGCAATGCAGCGAGAACAGTATCGCCTCTTTAATAGACCGCTTTTCGCCCGCATACAATGGGTAGTAAGGGCTGATTGCTTTTATCAGTACGCCCTCATCTATGCGCGTGTCTGACCCTTCCCACCATTTCATGCAATACACCTTCACAGTGTGACCTTTTTTAGCGAGTCGAGTGGAAATTTCGTAAATTCTTTTCTCTTTGCCACCTTTGTTATATGGATAAATTGCATCAGATACTATCGCTATTTTCAAAACCGCTCCCTCTTCACATACACAACTTATTGGAAAACACTCGTGTATCTCTCACTCTCAATTATTTGAACGCAAAGGCATTTCGGCTAATACATGCGTCTTCTGCATTTCTTCCAGCATTTCGGGAGTCTGCAACTCGCTGGATGGTTGAACTGAAGCGTCAACATTTTCAGACAAAAGGTGCTGATATTTCCTACGCTTCTTGCTGTAGCTTGAGCGAGAAGGAGACCAGAAGAGGTTATGAGAGAAGGTGTAGAGAATTTTCAAGCCATCTTTGAGCGACTCAATTTTTGTCTCGCCCTCGCGGATATTGTAGGTAATCGGCACTGAGTAGATGGAATAGCCGAGTTTCACCATCTTGGAAATCATTTCCATTTCAATGCTGAATCCATCCGATTGCAGATGATCTCTCATTTTCACGATCACGTCTCTGCGCCACGCAAAGTAGCCGCTCAACACATCGGTAACATTGGCGTGATAGAAGCAACGCACCAGAAACGTGTATGCCCAGTTCGCTGCGTGATTTTGTGACTTGAAGGATTTTTCAGTAATCTTTCCACCGAGCCGCGAGCCGACAACTACATCACAGAAATCACTCGCAAGCGGCTCTATCAGTCGTAGCATCTCTTTAGCATCATATGTGTTGTCGCCATCGAGCATCAGGACATATGTAGTATCAGAGTCGATACAATCAAAGCCTTTGCGTATCGCATTGCCCTTACCCTTGGCAGACTCAAAAACAACATGCGCTCCTTTGCTTCTTGCAACTTCTGCCGTTTTATCAGAAGAATTGTTGTCAATAACAATGACTCTCGCCTCAAAGCCGTGTTTGTCTAATACAGAATGAGGAATATTATCTAAAACTTTAGCTATGCCTTGTTCTTCGTTATAGCATGGTATCAAGATAGCGATTTTTTTATTTTCCACTCTACTACCCTCCTATCTCCAAATCCTATTCTATTGAGATATCCAAAAATCTATTGATTGCCGCTTATTCGTTAATTCCACCACTACGTTTTGTCTTCCAGACACATGCATAAGAGTAAATTTCTCATATTTAACATAGTATTGATCGTTCTTGACAAGTACCGTTCCGCTATCAACAATCTGCCTCGTGCCATTCGCATTCACGGATATAGCATACTTATATTGGTAATCGGTTGTCTCAAGATTGTGAATGACAAACGAAAACTGTATCGGCTGGTTGGCTGTTGCGGAACTTGGCAAGTTCGCCCCGTTATTGAAGTACAACTCGGTCAACTTCTCAGGCTTAGGAAGTAGATCGAGCGCAATAAGCTCATCGTGTATAAACACCTTATTGACGTTGAATAAGATGAACACTCCTACGAGTAACGCCACTCCAAGCAACGAGAATATCAGCCTTCGTGTACTTATCGAGGACATATATACAACCCTTCTTTGGCATTCTGCAGGAACTTTTCCATTGAAAGGCAGAACTTTATTTGCGAGAAAGTTCCCATCCCTACTTTAATCCCCACTCTCAAATTCAAGTGATTTACAGAGATTACAACTACAAAATTATAATATTTTTTGCACTGTGACAATAGGATAAAGTAGCTTTTTTGAATTGTCAATACTAATAAAAATAAAATACTTACAAATAGTGATTTCGAGTAATCTTTATAGAGCGTTCCGTACGTATATTCGCAATAATGGCTATGACCTGTTGGCTACAGACTCGCCGCCTTGCGGCGGCAAGAGAAGTAAAGAGAGCAGGAACACAATCTCAGACAAGGGGCAGATGCCCCTTGTCTGAGATTGTGTTCCTGCTCTCTTGTTAAGGAGTTCAACGAAAGCACTAGAACTAAAATACTTTTTATTGACATAGGAAGTCGAATCAGCTACAATTTTGCATGTCAATGGACAAGAGAAGTATGGATGGTAAGGGAATTAGGGTTTATTGATGAATAAAGATGAGCATAAAAATGGTTCTGTCTCACGAAAAAATACGCTAGTAATTGATCGCGCCTCTCAAGCTACTCGACCTGATGTTTCACCAATGCTCCGAACACCAAAAAAGACACGTTTGGAGCGCATTCCTCTCAGTAGCACAACATCTACCATTTTACAGGCAATTCGGGGAGCGCATGTACAACATCTATCAGAATATTTCGAGCAAACGTGTGACCGACGACCGCATGAACTAGCCGTCATCAGCGACTCGTTCCAGATTACCTACGAGGAACTGGATCAGCGTGCTAATCGTCTGGCACATCTTCTGCTCGCGCGAGACATTAGAGAAGGCAGTACCGTTGGCATTCTTCTACATCGCTCACTCGATACCTATGTCGCACTACTCGCAATACTTAAAGCAGGAGCAGCATTTGTCCCGCTCGATTCATCGTTTTCTACAAAGCTGGTAACGTTTATTGCGAAAGATGCTGGCTTGCAGAATATCATTACGACCTCTACCTTTCGAGAGCAAACGAACGACCTGCCATGTCCTGTCCTTGAAGTGGATTCGGAAAGTGAGGCACTCTCTGTTCAATTGGGAAGCCGTCCGCAAATTCAGATTGATCCAGAGTCTTTATGCTATATTTCCTATAAATTAGGCACTCCTGGTACTCCAAAAGGTGTGGCTGTCTCGCACGCCAACATTGTCAACTTCCTGCGCGTAGTCACGCCAACATTTGGTATGACTCGCCATGATCGGGTGTATCAGGGCATGTCGATTGCCTTCGATTTCGCTTTGGAGGAGATTTGGCCTACATGGATCGTCGGAGCGACGCTAGTTGCGGGATCGCCAGCTTCTCTCAGCTATGAACTCAGAAATTTCCTTACCGAGTACAACGTTACCGTGTTCTGCTGCGTGCCATCACAGCTCGTTGCCCTGCAAAGCGACATAGCGTCGCTACGCTTACTCGTCGTCTGCGGTCAGGCTTGTCCGCCCGAACTTGTCGAGCATTGGGCACGTCCTGGACGGCGCATGCTCAATACCTATGGTCCTGCTGAAACAACAGTTATGGCCTCGTGGTGTGAGATGTTTCCCGACCGTCCCGTTACGCTTGGGTCTCCATTGCCGACCTACTATACCTATATCCTCGACGATTCGTTGCAAGTAGTCGAGGACGGTCAATGTGGAGAGATTTGCATTGGTGGTCCCGGTGTCGCTCTTGGCTATTCCAATCGTCCAGACCTCACGCAACAACGCTTCATACCCAATCCTGTCTTACGAGATCAGGATATGGTGCCGCGTCTCTTTCGTACAGGAGATATTGGTCGCGTCACTCCTGCTGGCGAGATCGAGTATCTGGGTCGTATCAACACGCGTGTTCCTATGCGCGGCTATCGTAGTGAACTCGACGAGATCGAGCAGCTAGCTTTTCCTCAAGCTCATTCAGCATTACTATATGAAACTATTCCGGCATCGCTGAGTCAAAGTCAAGCAATTACCGAACTCGTCGCCGAAACGTCCAGGTCACGGATACTTCAACGACTCGACCTCAGAAATGTCTATAGGCATGTGATGACCGACCCACTGTATAAAAATTCGCTCTTCAACATGGCAAGCACATTTATGTTGGGTGGGTTAGGCTTTGTCTTCTGGATAATCATTGCACGTCTCTACAAGCCCGAAAACGTTGGTATTGCAACAACGCTCATCTCTATCATGACCTTATTGACAAGCTTTACTCTGCTTGGACTAAACTCTAGTTTGAATAGATATCTTCCTAAGTCCGCTAACAAAAATGAATTGGTGAATTCCTCGCTTATACTCGTTACGCTATCTACTCTTGGAATTACAATTCTGTTCTTGTTAGGACTACGCGTATTTTCACCGCAATTGGTGTTTCTACAATCAAATCTTTTCTATACTGTATCATTTGCTGTGTTTGTTATATTCTGTGCCTGCAATAGCCTCGTCGATAGCACTTTTATGGCATTTCGTTCGGCAAGCGATATATTTTTGAAGAATAGTATTATTAGCGTACTCAAACTTGTATTGCCTTTTGCTTTTATTGCCTTAGGAGCTTATGGTATTTTTGCATCGACCGCCTCAGCATTGACTCTTGGCGTACTCGTAGGAATGGTCATACTGCTGCTCAAATTCAAAATTCGCCCCTCGCTCTTGGTGAACATCTCTCTAGTGAGAGAAACCTCCGTCTATTCGTTTGCCAACTACATCGTTGGTTTCATGTTCAATATGCCTTCGCTAGTATTGCCCGTCATCATCTTGAACGTTTTGTCGGCAAAGTACGCCGCCTACTACTACATTGCATCTATGATTCAAAACATTCTGCTGATTATTCCTTTAGCAACCGC
Source organism: uncultured Ktedonobacteraceae bacterium (assembly GCA_964250365.1). Lineage (GTDB taxonomy): Bacteria > Chloroflexota > Ktedonobacteria > Ktedonobacterales > Ktedonobacteraceae > JBBQVS01. The sequence goes on along the minus strand of CAXUGH010000015.1, from coordinate 15,671 downwards.
TCAAGCACTGCTTACCGAAGGGGCATATAATGAAGCTGGACTGAAAAAGCACGTAAAAAAAGCACTCGTCACGATTTTAATAACGCTAGTACCTGCTACCGCTATCATCGTTTTTGGTGGCAACGTGTTGTTACAATTCTTCGGTAAAAGCTACGCAAGTGAAGCATTTACGTTTCTACAACTCTACAGTATATCTACCATATTCGCCGCTCTTATCCTCGTTGCTAATGCTATTCTCAATGTGAAGCATCAGACGAAGTGGCTTATTCTTTCAAACACCTTTGCAGCCATCCTCACTCTATGGCTATCGTATGCATTCATCTCTGGCAAGCTGGTGGGTATAGGCTGGGGTTGGATGCTTGGGCAAGCCATCGCAGGTATTATCTCTTTGATACTCATCCTGAAAGTGTTTTTCGAGTTTTCATGACAGAGTGACTCTATACCAGTGTATACTTCACAATCACATTTGCGTAATCGTCCGAGAGATAGAGATTGCCTTGCCCATCGATGGCGAGACCTTGTGGCTCGATGAAGCCACGTTGCGCCAGTATTTGGCGTTTGCCCGTAACGAGATTGATTTTGATGAGGGCATGGATGTTGATTTTTAGGTCGGTGACGAAGGCGTTACCATGCGTATCCACGACAACATCGTCAAGCATGCCGAAATTGCCGATACGTTCTGCCTTGCCACTTTGCGCGACCCGCCATAACGCTCCCCCGCATTCATCGGTTATGTAGACCGTCCCTAGTGCATCGACTGCCGCACCAACGGGACGCGTAATTCCCGACGTGAGCAACGTCATCTTTCTTCCATCAAGACTCATACGGTAGACATTTCCCGTTGGACTGTCGGGTACAATCAGCGTGTTGTTGGTCGGATCGAGGGCTATGCCATCAACACCATCTTTACATTGCGCTGTACTCGGTATTCCTGGCAATGTGCGAAGTACCGAAGGAGACATTTTTCCAGGTGCAAGCGCGAGAATACGGTTCGTCTGTTGTTCGGCAATAAGCAGCGTCCCATCATTCAGCATAGCCAATCCTTCTGGCTTCAGCAAACCACGCACTAATATAGTCACCGTCCCGTTTGTATTAATGCGACTGATCGTGCCATTGTAGGAGTCGCTGAAGAGAAGGCGACCAGAGCGGTCGAAAACCAGGTCGTCGGGTCGCCCTAAGCCACGCAAGAGAGTACGAGCGACGTATTTCCCTATAGGTGTGTGGGTCGGAGTTGGAGTCACCCCAGAAGTAGCGACTGTGGAAGTGGCAGTGGCACGCGTCACAGAAATAGTACGCGTCGCACGGATTGTAGGATTGGGATTCGTGGGCGTTTCGGCACAGGATATAAGCATAACAAGGCACAATAGAAAAAGAGTGCAAATGACACTAGCGCGATGTCTCGACATGGTGTATCCTTCTGTGTAACGCCCATACTGTTGCTCGAAAGGGACGGAGTTCATGGCTATTCTTAAACAAGGTCAGGAGGACCTGCAACCGTCAAGCAATGATGCACTCGGTCTTCCTAAACTACGCTGGCTGCAAATTTTTGCTGTCAGTATCTTTTGGTTTGCATTAAATTTTCACTGGTCGGCACTTGGTATTATCATTCTTCCCAGTCAAGTGTTCAAGCTTGTTGGCGAATTGCAGAAGGGCGAGGCTCTAGCTTTTATCCTCGTTCCAGGTGCCTTCGTCTCACTCTTCGCCAATCCGCTCTTCGGCATGCTCAGTGATGAGACTCGCGGACGCTTTGCCCGCATTGGGCGACGACGCCCCTATATTCTACTAGGAACGCTGGTCAATGTTGCCGCCCTCGTCTGGATGGCACTGGCACGCGATATTCTCTCGCTCGCTCTTGCCTATGCTGTAATTCAGTTCTCCAACAATGCCGCCACCGCACCCTTTCACGCCCTCCTACCTGATATTGTACCAAAAGAGCAACGTGGCCTCGCCTCCGGCATAATGGGGCTACTGGCAACGCTTGGTTCCATTAGCGGCGTCATTCTCTCTGGTCTCTTCATTGACGCATCTCAACCGTTTAATGTCTATCAACACGGCTTATGGTTGACCTACGGCATCATCATCGCCGTCATGCTCTCGATGATGCTGGTTACAATTGTAACGGTCAGGGAACGTGACACACAAGAGGAAACTCCTTCTGTTATTATAGAACGCAATACTACAACAAAACCTCTCGCACAACCTTCAGCAGTACCAATTCGACGTACATGGTTGACACGAAAAATGCTCTTCAATATTTTCGCCACATTGTTAGCAGTAGGAGTCGCATGGGGGATTATGCTCGCGTGGAATACATTGAAGATAGGGAATATACAAATTTCCACTGATGTACAACAGGTGGTGTTAGAGGTCGTTGCTACTCTCGGTATATTGCGTCTCTTCGATTTTCATCCACGACGCAACCCCGACTTCGCATGGGTGTTGTTGACACGACTGGTGATGACGCTAGGCATCTACACGGTACAGGATTTTTTGCAATTCTATATGCGCGACGCTGTGCGCGTAGCGCATCCAGAGGTACAAACAACCAACTTTGTGATTATTCTCTCGCTCACCAGCCTCCTCAGTGCGCTCGCGGCTGGCTGGCTCTCGGACCGCTTTGGACGTAAACGTATGGTCTATTTCTCCGGCGGATTCATGGCTGTCGTCGGACTCATCTTTATAATTACACAATCACTGCCCATTGTGCTTGCCGCTGGCGCAATCTTTGGCCTCGGCTACGGAGCCTATATCAGCGTTGATTGGGCACTGGTAGCGGACGTACTGCCCTCAAAGAGAAACTATGCACGCGATATGGGAGTATGGAATATCTCGCAGTCGCTACCACAGGTTATTGCGCCCGTCATCGGCGGTCCCTTGCTCGATTTCTTCACGAAGAACGGACATCCCGTACTCGGCTTTCAAATCCTCTTTGGCATGGCAATCATATACTGTCTGATAGGGACTGTAACGGTGCGCTACATTCGTGGTGTTCAGAAATAATACAAAGAGAACGAG
>CAXUGH010000015.1:6632-12646 GCA_964250365.1 uncultured Ktedonobacteraceae bacterium | reverse complement strand
AATAAGAATCCGTTCTTTTAAGCAATCCTGAATTGTTTTCATAAATAAAAAAAACACAACGAGGCATGCTTGTGGGGCGCCACCCCTTATGCATGCCTCGTTCTCTTTGTATTATGAATGTGGTAACAGGTACACATTCGACCAATCATCAAAGTAGAGACCATTGGCATTGAGCGTGACGCCATGTACCCACGAAGGGATGATGGCGGCAATCGCTTGATGATCGATGGGCAACCAGCCAACATCGGTAATGGCAATCTGCTCCGCTTTGTTGTACTGTGTGATACGCTCATCGCCCGATAGCTTTTCGGCCTGTGCAACAGTCGAGTCGAAGGTGGGATTGTTCCAACTGCCATTGTTGTTCGAGGCATTCGCGGTCAGATTGAGCGTCAGCCAGTCGTAGGGATCGGGGAAGTCCGCGCCCCACTGTGTAAAGCCAAACTGAATGGTGTGGTTAGCACGATTGCCCGATGTCTCGCTGTTGTACGCGGTCAACTCCTCGCTCCGCATCTTGACCTGCACGCCGAGGGCGGTCTGCCACATCTGTTGTATTGCCGCCGCCTCGCTCGATGTCACCTGTGCGCTCGGATAGGTGAAGGTGAAGAAAGGTGCCTTATTTACATCGGGGTAGACCGATTGGAACAGCGACTTAGCCTTCGCCGCATCAAAAGGCAAACCTGGAAAATTGGGTTGGTAGCCGGGCATCCCTGGTGGGATAATAGTGGGTGCCACTGTAGCCGAGTCTTTCAACACGGCATGAACCAATGTCTGCTTGTCGAGGGCATAGGCGAAGGCTTGACGAACCGCGACATTGTTGAAGGGAGGTCTTGAGTTATCAAAGAACATCAGGTCTGTTTGTAATAACGGCATGCGTGTAAAGCCCTGAATGCTCTTAGCCTGTACTTGGTCTTCTGGAGTAATGTTCCACATCAGAGAATATTGACCCGCACGATACGCCTTGAACGCAGTTGAATTCTCCTTGACAAAGGGCATATCAACCTCCGTCAGTTTTGTCTTGTTGCCATAGTAGTGGAGATTGGGTACAAGCACCATCTGTACATTGCGATTCCACTCCTTAACCATAAATGGGCCAGTACCAACGCCAGCTCCTTCAGCATGCTGAATCCACTTTTTCTGCCCGTACTGCTGAATAAGTTTTTGATTAAGCGCGAAGAAGATCGAAGTGGTGAGGTCTTCCAGAAAGTAGGGGGTAGGCTGGCTCAGCGTGACTTGCAATGTAGAATCATTGAGAGCCTTTACACCGCTCAACGTCTTTGACTTGCCATTGATTACTTTGTCAGAACCTGCAATCGGTCCCTCGAAAAATGATGCAGTTGGCGAGTTCACCTCTGGCAACAGCGCACGCGTCCAGGTATAGACATAGGACTGTGCGGTGACGGGCGTGCCGTCGGAAAACGTGATGCCAGGTTTGATAGTGAACGTGTAGGTTTTCTTGTCATCTGAGATATGCCACGTTGCTTGGTCGGGTATGACGTTCAAATTTTTGTCGGTACGCACAAGACCAGAGTAAATCATGTTGATGGCAAGCGCAGAGTTGGCATCGGGTCCCGTTGCAGGATCAAAGAAACCAATATCGGTCGTTCCCACATTGGGAAATATGAGTACTTGCTTTGCAGCGAGGCTAGACCCGTTGGTGGGAGTAGTCGTACTTCCCCCTCCACATGCAGTAAGAAAAACGGTAAGCAAGCTCAGAGATAGCAAAAAGAATACTATTGGCAAACGGGAGAATTTATAAGATTGTCGCGCATGATAGTACATGTCTATGACTCTCTTTCTAATAAAGCTAGCAAGGGATGATTGCAAGTAGAGGCAGCATTCTGGCATAAGCTTGTATACTATTATAACATGTTTCTGATTTCAGATACGTTGTGAAACTTTTCTTAGCATCTTGATAGAAGGAGCAAGAGATAATGAACTATCGTCCTTTAGGTCGCACGGGTTGGGAGGCCTCGGAGATAGGCTTTGGCGCGTGGGGTATCGGTGGCGATGCGTGGGGAAAAACTGATGACAATGATGCAATTGCAGCACTGCATAAAGGGATTGAACTAGGCGTCAATTTCATAGATACTGCCGATGTGTACGGAGACGGACACTCTGAACAATTGATCGCGCAGGTTCGTAAGCAACATAAAGAGTCGCTTTTCATTGCAACGAAGGCGGGACGGCGGCTCAATCCGCATACAGCCGAGGGCTATAATCGGCAAAACCTGACAAGCTTTGTGGAGCGCAGCTTGCGTAACCTAGAGATGGATGCTCTTGATCTGCTCCAACTTCACTGTCCTCCAACAGAGGTTTATGATGATGCTGAGGTGTTTGGCATTCTCGACGACCTTGTACAGCAGGGCAAAATTCGCAACTATGGTGTTAGTGTAGAAAAGGTCGAAGAAGCTTTGAAGGCTATTCGCTATCCCAATGTTCAAAGCATCCAAATCATCTTCAACATGTTTCGTTTCAAGCCTTCTGAACAGTTCTTTGCGGCGGCACGAGAAAAAAACGTCGGCATTGTCGTGCGTGTGCCGCTGGCGAGTGGGCTACTCACGGGCAAGTTTCGTCCCAACTCGCAGTTTTCCGATAGCGATCATCGTAAATTTAACCGACATGGCGAAGCCTTCGATCAGGGCGAAACGTTCTCCGGCGTTGACTACGAAACAGGGCTACAGGCGGTTGAGGAACTGCGTCCACTTGTGCCACAAGGTACAACGATGGCACAGTTCGCGCTCCGTTGGATACTCATGTTTCCAGAGGTAACAACTGTGATCGCAGGTGCCAAAAATCCGCAACAAGAGGCTGATAATGCTTCGGCAGCCGCGTTGCCACCTCTAAGCGACGAAACCATGCGTAAGGTCAAAGCGGTGTACGACCAACGTATTCGAGCTAGCGTAGAGAATAGATGGTAGATTGTGATATATGCCTACAGATACTTCTGTCGCTCTGCATTACTACTGACTTCGCTCTACGTTGTATCCTAATAATAGGTAGCACTACAATATATTGTGGTGCTACAAGTCAACCAATTTTCGTAGGGACCAGATGTATCGCGTCCGAGGCCGATTTATCGGATATAGGGCAGTACAGCAACTCAACCATAGGCTATACATCGCATGACGGACGCGATACATCGGGTCCCTACGAAAATTCATCAATCAATATTTGTAGACCAAGAAATGTGCGACTCACCTGCGATAGTTGAGTCGCTTTTCGCATTGCTATTTTCTTCGCAGGGGAAGGGTGGGTAGTATGACCTATCAACCACAGGCTGAGGGACAGATGTACGTCGTCAACGGATTGCCGCCAACAACAGACGCGCTGGCATTGTTTGGAGAGGGAGCGTATGTTGGTCCTCCGCCATCGGCACAGGTCGTGCTGAAACGCGGAGACGCATTGCTTACCACTGATACTACAGGAAACATACCTCCTACGCAAAAAGAGGCGGGGCTTTTCTGGCAGGGAACGCGCTTTCTGCAAACATGCAATCTTGCATTGAATGAAACTCTCCTCGTCGGTCTTTCGCATCAAGTTTCTGATAGCGGCGAGTCCTGTCAAATTGATGCGACGAACGCGCCGTTTGGCATTGACAATGAGGTTTTGCTTGGACCGGGGACGATTCATGTCTGTCGCGTGCTAGAACTTGGCAGTAACTCTCTTGTGCAAACAATAACCATCACCAACTTTCATACCACAGACATTCCTGTAACACTAAGTCTTTCGCTGGGAGCAGATTTTTGCGACATGTTCGATGTGCGCGGTTTTGTCCGTACCCGGCGCGGCATTCTTCGCGTGCCGACTCTTTCCACGCGAGCAGCTACGCTCAGCTATTATGGAGCGGATCATGTAGAGCGCGAAACGCTTATCACCTTCTCATCCCCTGCAAACCGCACACAGCTTGATAGCGTCTACTGGGACTATACGCTGGTCAAAGGTCAACCTGTAGTACTGCGTATGCATTGTACCTTCTCTACCTCCACGATAACGTATAAAGTAGCGCAACCGTTACTCCCGCTTGAGTTACCAACCCTCACAACAGACGACGCCCTCTTCAATCGGTTCCTGGCACGGGGACTCAATGACTTTGCCATGCTTTGCACACCGACGACGCACGGCTACTATCCCTACGCTGGCCTCCCCCTGTTTTCCTGTCCCTTCGGACGTGACGGTCTTCTCGCATGTCTGGAATTTTTGCCCTGGTTTCCAGAAGTGACAAAGGGCGTATTGACCTTTCTTGCCGCACATCAAGGGACGAAAAGCGAGCCGTTTACCGACGAGGAGCCAGGGAAAATATTGCATGAGTATAGAACAGGAGAGTTGGCAAACTTACGCGAAGTTCCTTATCTTCCCTATTACGGTAGTGTCGATGCCGCACCGCTCTTTCTGATGGCCCTCGAACAATACGTGCGCTGGACTAACGATATGTACCTGCTCCGTCAACTGTGGCCTAATGCGATGATGGCGGCACAATGGCTCACAACCTTTGGCGATAAGGATGGAGACGGCTTCATCGAGTATGCCAGAGCCTCTAGCAAGGGATTGATCAATCAGGGCTGGAAGGATACATGGGACTCAATCTCGCATGCCGATGGACGGCATGCGAACGGTCCTGTTGCTCTCTGCGAGGTACAAGGCTATACCTTCGCCGCTTACCGCGCGATGAGCTATCTGGCGGGTCGGCTGGGCAAGCGACAGGATAGTCAGCGTTGGGAGCAGAAAGCACTGGCTCTACAGGAGCGTTTCCTGGAACAGTTCTGGTGGGAAGAGGAACAGACCTTCTACATGGCTCTCGATGGCACCAAAGAGCCATGCAGAGTCGTCAGTTCTAACATCGGGCACTGCCTCTCGACAGGTATTGTACCCGAAGCATATGCACAAAAAACGATAGAGCGACTGATGCGCGAGGATATGGCAAGCGGTTGGGGTATACGCACACTTTCGACGCTCGCAGTACGCTACAATCCGATGAGTTACCACAACGGCTCGGTATGGCCTCACGATACCGCCCTTGCTGGTGCTGGCTTTACACGCTATAACAGAAAAGCAGAGGCGACCCAACTTCTGCATCATCTCTACATCGCCAGCCACTATCAGAAAGGAATGCATTTACCAGAACTCTATTGTGGTTTCGCACGACATAGCGGTTTTGGTCCTACACGCTATCCAGACGCGTGTTCGCCACAAGCATGGGCAGCGGGCGCACCATTCTTACTGCTGAGCAGCTTGCTTGGTCTGCAACCACAGGCAGAACAACAACGCCTGACACTCCTTCAACCAATGCTCCCTTCCTGGTTACACACCCTGGAAATACAAGGCATAAAAGTGCGGGGCGAAAAAGTGCATCTCCGCCTCGAACGCAATGGGGAAACAACGAAGGTGATTACCAAAAACAACAGTCGAATAGATATAGAGATTCTGTAAAAACATTTTTCATCCTCCGCAATAATTGGTTCCGCTGTGCGGAACCAATTATTGCGGAGGATGAAAAATGTTTTTATATACTTGGCGAGCATGGTTAAGATGCCATAACCATAACAGGTACTTTCGAGCTATATTTACACACATCTATGCAAAAACAGCACACAGGAATGCTATTCTTAGAAATATTTCGATAGTAGTACAAGGATAGCATCTTACTATGAATACTATTTCCCCACAACAAACGCAGAAGCGTAGAAGGCTGATAGGAATAAGCATGATGGCACTCGCAGTCGTCATCGCAACCGCTTCACTTATCACGCTTCTTCACGCCGCATCTTCCAATGGAGTCTCGCACCTGAATGGCAGCAATCGCACCATTGCCAGCAAAGTATCGACAACTACTCCAACCGCAACAGTTAGCCCGACGCGTAGTGCAACGGCAACACCAAAGCCAACTCAGCCAACGGCAACGCCGACAACAGTTCCTCCAACCGCAACGTCAGTTGTGGCAACGGGTGGGAGTGGAACAGGGGGTACAGGTGGATCAGGTGGACCCTGGCAACTTATTTTCAGCGATGATTTCAATG
>CAXUGH010000015.1:0-6532 GCA_964250365.1 uncultured Ktedonobacteraceae bacterium | reverse complement strand
GGTACAGGTGGATCAGGTGGACCCTGGCAACTTATTTTCAGCGATGATTTCAATGGTCCACAATTGAACTCAACATGGGGTGTCTACGGTGGACCACATGGCGGCGGTGATAGCTATTATAGTCCCAGCGAGGTTTCTGTCTCCAACGGAATGATGCACCTGCAGATGGAGCGCAAAGTCTCCAATGGTCTGCCTTACACTACTGGTGGAGTCGCGGCATTTCGTCTAGCTCAGACCTACGGCAAATACGTTTTCCGTGTGCGCCTGCCCTATGGCAAGGGCGTCGGCCCCTACGCTATTCTCTGGCCTAATTCCCCCGGTTACGTAGCGCAAACGGACATCTTCGAGTCGCCTCCACCGAATAAGAACGAACTATTTTTCACCAATCATGGTATTAACGGTGGTGCCACTACGCAACTTACCGCGACAGGCAGTTTTGCCAGCGGCTTTCACGTTCTAACTTGTGAGTGGAGTCCCAACAAACTACAGTTCTACGTCGATGGTATAAGTCAAGGAGTGCTAACGCAGAGTATTCCTAATCAGCCGATGTGGTTTGGCATAGCGGTTGCATCAGGCGATGCATTTACAGGCAATCCCGACCCCACAACGCCACTTCCCGTTTCGCTCGATGTCGATTGGGTACAAATATACAAATACACAGGATAATTTCACACAAAAAGACATGAGCGCGTTTGCAACACGCTCATGTCTTTTTGTGTGAAATTATTACACCTGACCTAATGCAAGTTCTAATTTATCCGTATGCTCAGGTAGGCCAACAGTGATACGCAAGAAATTTTGCAGATAGGGATGATTGAAATAGCGTAGCAATATACCATGAGACTCGACCACTTCGCGGATACGCTCCATCTTCACCTCTTCCTCACGAATGCGACTCAGAATGAAGTTGCCCTGCGATGGAATTGGCTCCAGAAATGGCTGACGCAGCAGGAGCTCGAAGAGTCGTTCGCGCTCCTGCACAATCCGCTGCACATTCGCTATTGTATAATCGAGATGTTTCAGCGTTTCGATGGCGGCAATATGCCCGGCGACATTGACCTCGAAGGGACATTGAGCGCGGCGCATGTAGGCAACGATCCATTCTGGGAAGATACCATAGCCAATACGCAGTCCAGCGAGGCCAGCCCATTTACTGAAAGTACGCATCACGATGAGATTGGGATACTGCGGGACAAGGTGAGCAAGGCCGCGACGATGATGTGAGAACTCAACGTATGCCTCGTCCACCACGATAATGCGTCCCGTCTCAAGCAAAGTCAATACATCCTCTTCACAGATTGGATTGCCCGTTGGATTGTTTGGAGAACAAAGGACAATCATCTTTGTCTCTGGCGTTAAGGCGGCAAGCACAGCGGAAACATCCACCTCGTAGTCGAGAGTACGTGGCACCTCTAGCACATAGGCACCACAGAATGTTGTGATGGAAGTGTAGAGCGAAAACGTCGGTGGACAACAGAGAATGTTGTCACCGACAGAAAGAAAGATGTGCCAGAGCAAGTTGATAAGCTCACTGCTCCCATGATTAACAACAATATGAGAATCTGCGACACCGGTATATTCAGCAAGTGCATGTTTCAAAAAAGTAGAGTCTGCATCGGGATAGTTATTATAATTTTCGTGATTACCGAGTGCTTTCAATACCTGTGGTGGTGGACTATATGGACTTTCATTGCTATTAAGTTTAATAAGTTCTGATATTGGAATACCGGTGCGTGTGCTAAATGTCTCTAATGACTCACCGGGAATATACGACGCCATGCGGTCCAATTCAGGACGCACATGAACGGGACTAACGGGAGTAATATACATTGTCTATCCTATTTTTCAGCGTCGGCATCGACGAAGATTTGTGCAGGGCGGCGGATAAGTGAACTGCGAGGGCCAAAACCAGCACCTCCCTGTCCATTTCCAAAGTTTGTTGGTGGCGTATTTGCATTAAAGCGTTTTGTATTGGGTTGTACTGCGGGCTGTCCATCGGGTGTCTCAGGCAATCGTTCGGCGTCAACCACCTGCACCATTTCAAAGCCACGTCGCAGCGTCATCATATCGCGCATGAAACAGGCAACAGCAGATGCTGCCGAGCCTTTTTCTTTAGAGGTGTCATAACGGCGCGCCGTAGCCTCACCAGCAGCTTGAGCAGCCTTTGCCATCGGGTCCGAGGTTTTCGCAGCATAGGCATCCTGAAAAATGTCATCCCAACTTCCCCAGCGTCCGCGCAATGGTTTCCAGCCAAGCTGACTATCGCTAACCGTGCGCCACTTCTCCTCAGTAAACTGAATCCAGTCGTCCAGCAAGCGAGCATAGGCTGCGACTTGCTGGCGCAGACGCTCTTCCTCTTCTGATGGGCGCTGCGGAAAGCTCTGCGGCAGACCATCAGTTTGCGGAAAGCCTAGTTGTGGCTGTCCACCATATTGACTCGCATTGCCATTGTAGAAGCCTGAATTGAGACCGGGGAACATCCCTGTATTTGCCATTGATGCGAAGTCGGGAGCAATCTGACCGTTGGGCATACTTAACAGCGGAACCTCGGTACCTGCCGCGATTTCACCGATCACCTGAACGCCACTGGCCCCCAGAGCAGGATGCATAAGAGCAGTACCATCTGGCAAAAGAATACCTTCTGACAGGGATGGCAAGCCACCAATGACAATCTCTTCATGTCCAACAGCATCGAGAATACGCCACGCGAGACGCGGGTGCTTGATTGCCCACCAGACACGGCGCGAGATAAAGGTCGAGGCAAATGTGAAATTTACCACCAGCCAGACCACACCGCGTACCGCGAGCCAGTTAAGAAGCCCAACGATGATGATCGAGTACCAGGGGTCTGGTTGCCCTACCTCCTCGATAAAGGTGAGGACGGCAGCGACGGTGAGGCTAGGATCGCGTAGGGGATTGATAAAATCTATGATACGCCAGAACCATGTCTTGCGACCTTTCTTCTCTTCCAAAGTCTTGTACTCCTCTCGTGCCACTCCTGAATGGCAAGCATAGCTAGTTTGCACCTTTTGTCCCGTTGGCAAATCTTAGCACGCCTCTTCTGCATCTGCAAGTTATAGGGAATTATGGGTAGTATTTCAGGATGTCTTGCTTTCATTTCTCTTTAGAGTAAAACGTTTTGTTGCCATCCTATCTGCACAAATGGGACATTGGTACTGTCCTATCCAGTATATCCCTACAGCATGTATGAAGAAGTGCCAGGGTGCCCGCAAGGGGACGCCCCTACCATACCACGAGACGTAATGGGATATGTATTCGTGTATGGTAGGGGCGTCCCCTTGCGGGCACCCTGGCTTTGCTATACAAACGTGTATAATAACGAGGAAAAATCTGTCAGGTTGATTGGGCGCGTTTTTGCGTTCTACCTCATAAACACGTTTGTTACGATGAGGGCTAGAAATTTTGCCTCGGAATATGGTAACATACTTAATGGTGCCTGTTTGTTTTCGTACCAACGTATCTCACAATACGTGATGTTGTGTGTTCTCGTGTCAGAATGATTTCGGACCGTGCCATACGTCTTCTTTAACAAGAGCAGAGCTGCACCCGAAGAGGTTCTCACGAAATTCACGGTTTCAGGGCGTAGAACAGGATAACCTGTTAGAAAGGATATATTCATGCCAACGCGCATGACGATAGACGCGTCTCCCCCACAGTTGATGCACGCTCAACGTCTTATCATGGCTTCCAATCGAGGTCCAGTAGAGTTCCAATTAAGTTCCGATAAAACTCTTAAAGCTCGGCGTGGTGCAGGAGGAATGGTTACGGCGTTGGTCGATGCAGGCAACCGTATGGAGGTGACATGGGTGGCAATGGCGATGACTGAGGGGGACCGCATTGCAAGAAAAGAGGCCCAACACAATGGGGGCATTCTTCGTTCACCCATACGCGGTCAGAAGATGGACCTTCGTTATGTTGCCATTTCCAAAAGCGCATATCGTAAACACTACGAAAAAATCAGTAACGAACTACTCTGGTTCCTACAACACTACCTGTACGATCCCACACAAGACTCCGCCTCGACAGACCAATTACAAGATAACTGGGCTAATGGGTATCGTGTGGCAAATCAAGCCATTGCCGATGAGGTAAGCGCTGAGATTGATCGTGAACCCTCCAAAATTCCTGTTGTTATGCTTCATGACTATCACCTGTACCTGGCACCAGCGATGATTCGTAAGGTTCATCCAACGATTATCATGCAGCAATTCATTCACATTCCCTGGCCCGATATACGCTGCTGGCACTTTTTGCCCAGCAATATCGCGCACGACATCTACATAGGCTTGATTGGCAATGATATTATTGGCTTCCAGACGGACCGCGACGCTCACAACTTCCTGGAAGGTGCAAGAACGCTACTCGACGATGCCGAGGTCGATTTCGAGGAGGGCACCGTCTGCTGGAAAGACCGCTGTACGTATGTCCGTGCCTATCCCATTTCAATCTCGGTGACAGAAGAGCATCGTACTGTTGCTAGCACCGCAGGCAAACGAGCGGCTGAGAAGATTCAACCACTGTTGCGCGAATCCACGATTATGCGTGTGGATCGTATTGAACCAACGAAAAACATTCTACGTGGCTTTCAAGCCTACGATAAGATGCTTGAGGAGCATCCCGAACTGCATGGAAAGGTAACATTCCTGGCCTTTCTTGTTCCATCACGGCAGACACTGCCTATCTATCGTCGCTACGGAGCCGATGTGATGGACGCGATGCAAGCGATCAACCAGAAGTACGGCACCGACGACTGGACACCCATTTACGATTTCTGCGATAACGACCGCACGCGTGCGCTTGCCGCGATGCAATACTATGATGTTCTGCTGGTCAATCCCATTATCGACGGTATGAATCTGGTCGCCAAAGAGGGGCCAGTCGTCAATCAGCGCGACGGTGTGCTGGTACTCTCGCGCACGGCAGGCGCGTTCCAACAACTGGCAAAAGGCTCAATCCCCACCTCCCCAACCGATGTCAACGAGACGGCTCAGGCCCTCTATAAAGCTGTGACGCTTTCACACGAGGAGCGACACATCAAGGCAACACTCGCACGACAAGCCGTAGAGCGCAACGATCTCAATACATGGTTGACGAAGCAGATTAACGACATCAACGTTCTCCTGGCTCCGGTCGTTGCCTCACCTCTTGCTATAACCGCGCCCAGCGATGAAGACCTCGTCGCTAACGTAAGCTAGGTTATATAAAAACAATCCATCATGATACTGCTCTACAGAACGGTGTCATGATGGATTGTTTTTATATGACTTTATTTGTTATTTCTTGCAGTAGCTTGACCATTCCCTCCACGCCATCGACAATCAGATCAGCATGAGCAAGCAGTTCGGGTAGCGTATCAGCGTGACGCACGACAATCGCAAGCGCGGCAACATCCTCTGCTCGTAGCCGCTCCGCCTCCAACACCGCGTCCAGATCGGTGCGATCATCACCAGCGAAAACAAGGCCGCGTAACTCAAAACGCTGTGCATAACTACGCAATGCCTGCCCCTTATTGACCGCCAGTGGTGCCAGCACCTCGACAACCATTTTCCCCTCACCGAGCCGCATCCCCAACTGACGCATCGGCTCCGTCAACAGTGCCAGCAACTTTTCCCGCGTCTGTTCAGGATTCGCCGCACCGCGATAATGCAACGTGCCCCCAACCGTCTTACGCTGCACAATCACTCCTGGCAACTCGTCCAGATGTTGCTGCACCAGATCGAGTAACTGCTTTCCTGGCTCAACGTAGCGCGTCGCCTCCGGTATCAGCCGTACCTCATGCGTCGAGGGAAGGCCATCGCTCCATTCCAGACCATGTGTCCCGATATACGTAATGTCATCGACATTGACAATCAGTGCCCCATCGCTTAAACCACGTCCCGTCATAATCGCAACATGAGCATGCTCGCGTAACCGCTCCAACATCGCGTCAACCCCTGGATACAGGTAAGCATCCTGCGGCGTAGGAGCAATAGGACTCAAAGTACCATCAATATCAAAAACAAGCCCCAGCGGCTTCTGCCGCAGGACCGAAGAGAGTTGTGAGTGTGCCGTCATCGAGTAGTTGTGTCTCCTTGGATTGTATAGTGTTCCCTCTTCATTGTCCCGTATGTGTCAACGTTCCCTTTGCGTAGGAATGAGCGGACAAATTTCCTTACCTACAATTTCTCAAGTTTGATGCTCTCTCTTATTCATAAGAAAGAGACAAAACAAAGCAATTAAAAAGCTAACTAATGCTACTACTAGAAAGAAAAATCTACTCGTTAGGGTTTGCATCATCAAAAAAGCAATGAGGAGCAGAACTATACAACACACAAAAAAGAGAATAGCCAATGCTTTGTAATGTACACCTTGAAAACTTCTCATGTTTCTTCCTTAATGGACTATTTGCTCAATCCAATCTTGCCGACACTTCCCCCTATCGGGTCCTTCTGCGTCCACCTCCCCGTCTGCGGATCATAGTACCTCGTGCCGAACTTGTACAAGCCCGTGTTCGCGTCGTAGTAGCCACTGG
>CAXUGH010000014.1:0-33682 GCA_964250365.1 uncultured Ktedonobacteraceae bacterium | reverse complement strand
AATGTATGTGGGGAAATCAACATTGCCGGGGGGACCCTCGTGTGTCGCCCGTCCATTCTTGATTTCTCGTCGATAGGTCACATTCCCCCACGAATGTACCGTCGTCGGTTCATCATTGGTCCAAACATTTGTGGCATTTGCGGCGTTGGAGGCGGCTCAATAGCGGCGAGAGCCTGAGTACTCTCCATTTGCTCTTTGAGCTTGTGAACTTGTCCGCTCATGGTTTGCTCCATCGTGCCCTTCTGTTCGTTGGCAATCCAGCGCATCATGGACGAGAGGAACAGTTCTTTGAGGTAGGCAAACGAGAAGCCTTCCGTAAGTTCGCTTAACGTGTTTATCGCCTCATCTGATAAGCGTAAGGCTGGCTTCAATGAGGTATTCCACATAGTAATGTACGCCTGACGCTCTGTTTGCTCTGGCAGGTCGAAGGGGTATTTGCGGTCGAAGCGGCTGGGGCGGTCAAGAATGGCGGGGTCTAAGCGTTCTGGATGATTGGTCGTCGCAAGCGTGACAACGCCGATGTTGGCGGCGAAGCCGTCGAGTTCGTTCAGGAAGAACGAGCGGTTCTGGTCGTTCAGCAGCGAGTCCAGGTCCTCGAAAACGAGAATGCAGGGTGCTGTCTTACGGGCGCGATCAAAGACGTTGCTGATATTGCCCTCTTCCGAGCCGTAGTCGGCACGAAAGCTCTTGACGTAGAGGCATGGCTGCTCCATTGCGTTGATGAGTGCCTTAACCGCATGCGTCTTGCCATTTCCCGGAGGGCCGACAAACAGAATGCCGCGTTTCCACGGAATGCCGTACTCTTCATACGTGGCGCGAGCGGCGAAGAATTGTGTCATGTCATCGCGTATCTCTTGTTTCAGCGTGCCTTTGAGAATGAGGTTGTCGAAGGTCGCGCCTTTAATGGCCTGGAAAAGATGCGCGTCCTTTTGCCAGCATCCACCGTCGAATACCAGCACCTCGCCACGTATCTCAAGGTTCCAGCGACACACTTCAGCGATGAATTCTTTGGCGACCTCTGCGTTCTCGCCAAGAATCCAGTAGTGATACTCTTGTCCACCCATACCACCTGACCAGCGCATCGTCACGACATCAAAGGTATAGTCGCGCCACTGTACCTCCAGCCACGCGTTCTTGGAGCGGTCTACGATTTCCTCTTCCGTCTCTGGAAATTGCATGCCCAGTGAGGGCATCACACCGCCGCTCATGCGGATAATGCCAGGAGTCATATTGCCCATCATCATCTCGCGTCCACGCCACATCGTTAGCACTTGATTGTGGACAACATCCTTATAGCTGAGAGTGCAATGTCCGGCCTGTGCATATTGCTCGATGTTGAAGAGTCCATCACCACCCTCAACGAGAGCCTTTTGAGGGAAGCGATCTGAAAGAATTTGGCTAACATAGTAGTCGATAGCATTTGAGGAAAGGTTGAGAGCCTCTCGGATAAACTGGTCTTTACTCACTATGGTTGCTCCTACTTATTCTATGCAACATATTAGAAGAGAAGTGCCAAATACATATACGCGAAAATATGCTCAAGGTTGTTTTGTTGTATCTCCGCTTTGAAATTCCCAAAATAACCATTCTGTAAACGCGGAAGTACGCAATTCGTTTTACTAGCATAGAAAGGGTGGAACGACGTGTCAACGAATCAGAAAGTGCCCCAAAAACAGTTAGCGTTTTTCATAGCGAATCGTCCTATACTACGCCTGACTTTGTTGTGTTTCTTGCTCCTGGCTTCTCTCGTGCTGTACATCGTGCTTATTCAGTTTGCACAGCCAGAGGATACCTATGTAAATTCTTTTTTAGGAGTATGGATATGGTGTTTTGTTCCGTATTTTGCGGCCTGCGCTTTGGTTTTGCTTGCACCGTCTCCGGCTGGACGATGGCGATTTACAGAGGTGGGAGTTATTTTGCTGGGGGCGTTGCTCTTCCGCCTATGGCTGTTGCCTCTGCCGCCTAATTTATCGCACGACTCGTGGCGCTATGTGTGGGATGCTCGCGTTACTCTGCACGGCTTCAGTCCCTATGAGTACGCGCCGGGGAATCCATTGCTTCAGTCGCTGCGTGACGCGCTCATCTATGGCAATAGCCGCTTTCGCAATGTGCCAACCGTCTATCCACCGATAGCACAAGGCGTGTACGTTTTGAGTTATTTGCTGGCACCAAGCAATCTATTCGCACTCAAAGCGATTTTTATTGGCTTCGATATGCTCACCTGTGTTGGTCTGGCTTTGCTGTTGTTACAGCGCGGGCGCGACCCACGCCTCATGTTGCTCTACGCGTGGTGTCCCTTACCAATCGTCGAGTTCGCCATTGAGGGGCATGTAGATGTACTCACGACAACCTTCATGGTACTGACATTGCTCTTCGCAACGAAGCGCAACGAAAATGTATGGTGGCGTATCCTGCTGGGAGTACTGATTGCTTGCGCGACATTGACAAAGATTTATCCTATTTTGCTACTGCTTGTAGTGACACGCCGACGCGACTGGGTTATACCGCTTGCTTGTTTTGCTACGATTATCCTGGCATATATTCCCTATGTCATCCTGGGGCACGGACATGTATTTGGTTTCTTCTCAACCTATGCCAGCGAACAGAGCCAGAATGCAGGGGTGGTGCCGCTGGTAATCCGCAGTTTCATGGAGACCGTGTTTCATGCGAAAATGCAGGTCACGGTTCTCGTGGAATATGGCGTTGATGTGCTACTCGTGGGTCCTATCTGTCTCTGGGTGCTGTGGTCACGCTGGCGTGAACGTATCAGCATGGAGGCGGCGTCATTGGTTTTGATTGGTGTGGTGTATGCGGTATCGACGCACATCTTCCCCTGGTATACCATTGCTTTACTGCTCTTTGTTCCCTTGCTGTTAGAGCCTTTGTGGAAGGCTAAGGAACGACGCGGCAAAGGTATCGCGGTTGCGGCTGTCTGGTATTTTGTTTGTACCTCATTGTATGCGTACTACCTCCGCAATACGTCTGACTGGACACTCTACTACATTTTTGTTTACGGTGTTACTATACTGATTTTGACGGTAGGAATGGCCTACGCGATACAATATTTTCGCGCTGTAAAAGAATCTGCTATGTGACGTGTAGACGGTATATACAAAGAACTGCACCTTTGTAACGGACTCCGAAAGGGAATTTTATTATGCACGATATAGACTCGCCTACCACACAAGAAGATAAAAACATTTCGCCGCCTACCTATACGAGAGTACGTACTATTGTCCTCTCAAGTATTTTGGCGTTGGGAGTAGCGTTCGCTGCAAGTTTGACGACCATATGTATTATGCTCTTATTGCGTCTGCTGGCTGGTATTCCGACGCCCGTTGAGCTGTTCAGCTATTTTGTGTTGAACCACTTGACCGCCGCCAAGTTTGTAGACTTGCAGGTGGCGTTTCAACCACACTCGAAAACCTCTCCGCTTGGGCTTGCAATCCTGGGTATGCTTGGCGTTGGAACGTTATTAGGTTTGCTCTATGCTGCAGCCGTACAACTTCGCCTTCCTACCCCTGGCTTTCGACCAAGCCGCCGCGAGTGGCTAACGGCATTAGTAATTGCGATAGTCTTAGTTTTGATTGCCAGCCTTTTGTTCACTGAGCAGTTGCGGCAAAATCAGTTTGGCTTTCCCATTGGCCTGTCAACATTCCTCTCTGTGCTTGGCCTTGTAATTGACTTTGGCGCGTATGGAGTTGTGCTGTGCATTGGCTATCATGCGATAGTGCCGAAACAGGATATAAC
Source organism: uncultured Ktedonobacteraceae bacterium (assembly GCA_964250365.1). Classification (GTDB taxonomy): domain Bacteria; phylum Chloroflexota; class Ktedonobacteria; order Ktedonobacterales; family Ktedonobacteraceae; genus JBBQVS01. The sequence goes on along the minus strand of CAXUGH010000014.1, from coordinate 29,932 downwards.
GAATAATCCAGGCAAGGGACGCCGCCTATTGCTTTCACGCGCGGGAGTGGCGGCTCTCAGTGTGGGGACGGCGGCTGGTGCCGTAAGTACTCTAGGAGCGTTGCTCAAAGAGTACACGAGTTATGATGGAGTGAATACCCCATCGCCGAACAACGTCACCGCCCCAATTACCCCCAACGATCAGCATTATACGGTGACGCAGAACTCGATTGATCCAAGTGTCAATGCGGGTGTGTGGCAGCTTGAGGTGACTGGCCTTGTGAAGAATCCTGGCACCTATTCCTATGAATCACTGCAAAGATTGCCTTCCACCTCGCGTGCCGTGACGCTTGAATGCATTGCGAATGGTGTCGGAAGGCATCTAATGAGTACCGCCATCTGGCAAGGCGTCACATTCAGGACGCTGTTGGACCTACATGGCGGTACTACAGAGGGCGCGAAGTTTGTCGCGTTCTACAGTGTGGATGGATACACGGTGACTCAACCGCTGGAAGAGGTGCTTGGCACCGACGCGCTTCTGGCGTGGCGTATGAACGGTCAACCGTTGCCACAAAAACATGGCTATCCGCTTCGCGCTCTGATTCCGGGTCACTACGGTGAAGAGAATGCCAAATGGGTAACTCGTATCGAATTGACCGATCATTTCGTGGGTGGGCTATACTCCAATCAAAACTGGTACAACGGTCCCATACCGCTCACCAGTCGTATCGATCACCCACAGAAGCACGTTGCCGTTGGGCGACCAGTCGAGGTTGGTGGCATTGCTTACGCTGGTAGCAAAGGTGTGCAAAGCGTCGAGGTTAGTACCGATAGCGGCTCAACATGGCATGAGGCAACGCTTCAACCGCCACTTTCACAGGATTCATGGGTGTTCTGGTCATGGCAGTGGACGCCAGCCACGACTGGAAAATATACACTAGTGGTGCGTGCAACCGACAAGACAGGGGCGTTACAGATAGAGAAACAACGTGGGACCGTTCCCGACGGTGCAACAGGATACCATATGGTTCCCATCGAGGTAAGCTAAACGAAAAGTACTACACAATCAGCCATAAATAGTTTGGGGGGTGGACACAAGCAGACAAACAAAAAAAAAAACCCCCCTTCTTGTCGTGCTCGTCCCCAGTCCCAACCCGCAACTCATGAAGGCTGATTGTGTAGTACTAATCAAATATGGTTATTGACGACTACCTAGTAATTGTGTTAAGAATTAGATAGCTAGATTTGAAGGTGAGAGGTGTATATCGGGTAATCATAAGACTTTCTTTTTTAGCAACACTTTTAAGGCGCATTCCTGGATTTGCATATAGAGAAAAAAGACTAAGGTGAGCGTCAAAGGATAGATCATGGATGTGTACCGGCTCGATCTTGAGCCACTACTTCTGGTACTAAGGGCACGTAGCGGATTGTTGGAGGCATCTATACCATCTGTACCAGGACTAAAAGGACGTTGCCAGGCTGTAGTAACACTAGTGAACGGAAAAATTGCCGACTGCATACTACGCGACTCACAGGGAAATACCATCTCTGGGAATCGCGCTTTGCAGTTTTTACAAAAAAAAGTATTTGAGTGGACCTATCGGGAACCGCAAAATTTTCTACCTGATACACCCACGCCTGAATCGTTTCCACCTATCTCAACGCAATGGTCTCCCCGAAGCAATTTCGGCTATGAAAATTCTCCTGCTTTGAATAGCGGTTACAGCAGTCTCGTACCGCTCTCAGTTTCCGCAATTCCTAAGCGTGTAGAGCAATCACCGCAAAATTCATCCTGGCCTCGTTTGTACCGCTCGGTTTTCATGCTCATTGATGGCACACGCTCAATTGCGGTAATTGCCGATTTGCTTCATCAGAACGAAGCAAATATTTTATCTATTATCACAGAACTGGCTCAATATGGAGTCGTCAAATTTTGATACTGTTTTTACTTTTCTATTTATGAAAGGATGGAATGAGCATGAGCGAATTTCTCACATCTTCCAACGGAGGCGCAAAGGCTCTGTTACCAGATACGAGTGAAAACGAATTTGGAAGCTTGCGATGGCTGGACTGGTGGTATCGTCTCTCGTTGCCGCCAAAACCAGAGGAAAGCGCATCTTTCAGAACAAGAGATATTTATCGCAAAGCACGTCTTGCCAGCATTCTTCTGTTTCTGCTATTAGCGATTATGATATCCAGTACGCTTATTTCCGCCGTGTCTGGAAAATTTCCTGCTATGATTGTGACAGGCATTGTAACAGGAGTTCTCATCGTTGCCCTTTTGCTTAATCGTGCTGGTCTCGTGATTATTGAAGGCTTGATTATCGTTGGTTTGTGGACGGTTGGCGTGGTTCTCTCTTTTTTAACACTACCAGCCATCGACATCGGTAACGTCATTCAATATGATCTTCTCGCTGTTGCTATTCTACTTGCTATCACTTTTTTTCCCGCTTGGAGCGTTCTTGTAGTGACGCTGTTCAATTGTATCTTTATCTGGTACAGCATAACGCACTTGAAGACGACGCCTCAACTAGCTCAACTGATTATTCATGATGGTGGTATTGGAAAGGTGGCACTGCGTCCGATATCGCTCATGATAGTGATTATGGTAGTGACCTATTTGTGGGCGCGAAGTAGCTACTACGCTCTACAACGTGCGGACCGTGCCGAGACAATTGCCAAACTACAGTACGATCTCTCTGAACGCGATCAGATTATCGCTGTACAAAAGGTACAGCTAGAACACAGCGTACAAAGAATTAGTGATACATTGACCGCATACTCCAACGGCAACGCGGCAGCACGCGTTCCTTTAACACAAGACAACGTGCTGTGGAATATTGCGGGACCACTCAACAATCTACTGAATCGCGTGCAACGTATGCGTTACGCGGAGGCTGAGCTTGTACAACTACGCTCTTACTTACAGAAAGCACGCCAGATTGAGCAGGAAAACGCAATGTTACGTGCCACTCTGCAAAAACAAAGAGGCCCAGAAATGCCGCAGCAAGCACACGAAAATAGTCCTGTGCGACCGTTTCCCAATCAGAGAGAAGCGGAGATGCCGCAGCAAGCACACGAAAATAGTCCCGTTCGCCCCTTTTCGAGCCAGAGAAGTGCCCGACCTCCTTTTAATACAAATAGATAATCAGCAGAAGGGGCAAGTTCCTACTCTACTGAATGTGCGAAGCGCGTTCAGTAGAGTAGGAACTTGCCCCTTCTGAGTCTTCTTGAAGGTACTGATAAATAAGAAATTGTTATATGACGTGTAATATTGTATCTCAAAACACTAGCAACTCCTCCAATTTTATGCAATACTACGTATGGTGCTATACTTGCTTACTTGCTAGTGATGAAATAGGGAGAGTTTTCTTTTTAGCAAGAGTACCTGCAAATTTTCTCAAGAAAGGCTAATACTTGCTATGTCAGATATTACCCTGTCTACAAACGAAGAGCAACGTGAGGTGGAGTTGCAAACGCCAACGCAACCTGTCTCAATCCTATTTCTCGTGTTTCTGTCGCTCGCTTCGTTTGTCATGTGGATGGGACTCATTCCACTGACGCAGACCATCATTCCACTTCATGTCTCGACTCTCTACTCGAATGCGGCTAGATATAGCCCTACATCGCTGTTACAAGCGTTTGGAGGACTGAGTGCCATTATCGTGTATCCGCTAGTTGGGGCACTTTCCGACCGCACATATACGCGGTTTGGGCGTCGTAAACCCTGGATTGTGGGAGGTGCTATTGGCGCTGCTATTATGCTGGTCGTCATCGCCAATTCGTATGCCTTCTTACCGCTGGCAATTAGCTGGGTCGTCTTCTGCTTTTGTGCGACTGCGGCACAAAGTTCTATCTTTACTCTGTTGCCAGACAAAGTTCCCGTCAATCAGCGTGCGCGTGCATCGGCACTTCTAGGCTTGATGGCTCCTCTTGGCATTGTTGCGGGCACCATTCTAGCCGGAACCTTAGGAAGAGGTGCGTTTCGCTTAACCTATTACGTGATTGCTGTCCTAGAAGTGGGAGGCGTTCTACTCTTTGCTTCTCAGTTGCACGAAGACAAACCGAACCATGAATCTCCTCCCTTTCATTTCTGGCGTTTTGTTGCAAGCTTTTGGATTGATCCGCGTCGATACCCAGATTTTGCTCGTGTGTGGTGGGCACGCATTCTCTTTATATTAGGATATGCAACTTTACAGAATTATTTGCTGTTCTTCCTGCAGGATAGTGGCCTCTTCCCTGGACGGCAAGCTACCTTTGCCGTTGCAAACTTTCAGGTCATCTCGACGGTGGCTCTGCTCTTAGGAAGTTTCAGCACGGCCTATCTCTCAGACCGCTGGATGCGCCGTAAGCCATTCGCTATTACAGCAGGCATTTTTGTGACTGGTGCCCTTTTGTTAGTCGCCTTCTTTCCAAACGTGGTACTGGTCTACACCTCTGCATTCTTCTTTGGTCTAGGCTTTGGCATCTATGCGTCAACCGAAGTTGCTCTTGGAACACAGGTGCTCACCTCGAATAAGTCGCATGGAAAAGATATGGGCGTGCTTTCGCTTGGCGGCAATATTCCCCAGACAATCGCGCCATTATATGCTTCGACCGTGATTACCGCAACGCATAACTACACTCTGTTGTTCGGTCTCGCATCTATTCCTCCCATACTTAGTTCGTTGTTGGTTATGGGTATCAAGCGAGCGAAATAGTCTGCCTTTCAAGTGGAATAAATGTATCAGGAAAACCTCTTTTACTGTAGAGGAGAACGGTTTAGCGGGAGGGAAATTGTATGACTGATACAAATATCAAACTCTATGGAGCGGATTGGTGTAGCGATTGCAAACGCAGCAAAAAGTTTCTAGGTGAGCAACGCATACGCTACGAATATATCAATATCGAGCATGACCAGGAGGGACAGGCGTTTGTGCAGAAGGTTCAGCATGGCGGCATGAGCATTCCAACCATTGTGTTCGATGATGGTTCTGTACTCATAGAACCATCGAATGCGGAACTTGCGGCGAAGCTGGGGCTGGACACGAAGGCGAAATGCGAGTTCTACGATCTCATCATTGTCGGTGGTGGTCCAACGGCATTGACGACAGCGATTTATGCTGCTCGTGATGGCTATGACGTACTGATAATAGACCGCAGCAGCTTTGGTGGACAGGCGGGTATTACTGAATGCCTCGACAACTATCCAGGTTTCCCGGAAGGTGTGACGGGTGCAGAGTTTGCAGAGCGCGTCATTCAGCAGGCGAAACGCTTTGGCGTTGAACTGCTCTCCGCGCAAGATGTGATTCATGTCGGCAGTGAGCAGAATACACATTTCGTCGAAACGGATTCGGGCAACAAATATTACTGCAACGCCATTCTTATAGCCACAGGCTCGGTCTATAAGCGGCTGAACGTTCCGGGCGAGGATGACTTTATCGGAGCGGGTGTTCACTTCTGCGCCACATGCGATGGACCATTCTACAAAGGACGTGAGGTGATGGTGATTGGCTCTGGCAACAGTGCAGTCGAGGAGGCCGAGTTCCTGACGCGCTTCAGCCCAAAGGTGACAATCCTGGTGCGTGGAGACAAACTCAAGGCAAGCAAACTAGCCTCTGAAAAGGCTCTCAAATCGCCCGAAATGAAGGTGTTGTTCAATACAGAGGTAGTCAAGTTTCAGGGCGAGCATCATGTAGATACAGTTGTTGTCAGGGATAGGCAAACGAGCAAGACCGAGGAACTGCATCCCGCAGGCGTCTTCGTCTTTGTCGGACTATCTCCTAACAGCCAGCCTTTCAAAGACGTGGTAGAGCTTGATGAGCAAGGTTTTGTGGTGACAGACATCGCGTTGCAGACGAAGACGCCAGGAATTTTCGCGGCTGGCGATGTCCGTGCCGGTAGCACCAAGCAACTCGTAAGCGCAGCAGGTGAAGGCGCAACAGCATGGCACGGCATACGTGAGCATTTGGCAGGTCATACAGAAAAGTAATATGAGTAAGAACGCAAGAGCAGACAGAAATCCATTTGCAAATGGATTTCTGTCTGCTCTTGCGTTCTTACTCATGAAGCAATATCCTGTATAACAGCAATGTATTTTTTGAGAGGAATGAAAGGATAAGAATTTTCATGAGCGAGCCAGTGCAAAAGTTGGACAGAGAACGTTTAGATGCACCACCGGAGATTGAGGGAAGCACGTCAACCTTTATTGACTATACGCTTCGTTACACTGGCGCACCAAGCCTTGGGCAGTTAGTGGCGGTTGCGGTGGCTGCCGCTGTGTATACAATACTATCGTGGTTAGCAATCATTGCGCTTCCTTCGGGCGTGCCCGTTGTTTCGTCGGTATTTCTTGCCATCGGCTTTGGTATTCCATTCGCCATCTGGTTTGGCGGTTGGGGCTTTGTGATTGCCTATATCGGCAACTTTGTGGGCGCAGGTCTGCTAGCAACACCTCCGCTACCATTGCCGCTTGCGCTTTGGTTTGGCACTGTCGATTTAATTCAGCTTGGTGTACCTATGATTCTGTATCGCACACTGGCGAAACGCTTTGGCGTAAGTCCGATTGGCAAAGATGTGTACACGGTACGCGGCTTCATATTTTTTGTGCTATGCGCTGTGCTACCGAATAATATCATCGGAGGTCTGTACGGAAACTATATCCTGGTTCAAGGAGGCGTTGCGCCTTCAAATACCTTCCTGTTTGGTTGGTTTGCGTGGTCACTCTCCAATGTGATTGTGACGCTGGTGATTGGTTCCGTTTTGCTCAAAACATTGAGTCCTGTAGTCGAGCGTTTTGGCTTGACCGTGCGAGACGCATTGAGATAATTTTTTCTTGAAAGACAGATAAATGCTCATGAAGTTCCTGCGACATGTCGCAGGAACTTCATGAGCATTTATCTGTCTTTCATACCTCTCAGTGCCTCGCTCCACTGTGCGACGGTGAGCAATGAAGGGAAGTCGGGATACTTTGTACGCATACGGAGAGTGAGGGCGGCACTTGTGGGAGGCTGTAACTCCGTTTGTTGTAGTAACTCTCGTGACAGAAAGAGTTCCGTAGGAGTGCCTGTGAAGGAGACTTTTCCCTCACGGAAGGCTACAACGCGTTGACAGTATTCCGCGACAAGCGTCATATCGTGAGTGATGATGATGATAGTCTTGCCTTGCCGTTGTAGGTTGCACAGAAGATGCATAATCTCGCTAGTCGAGCGAGTGTCTTGACCTGTTGTCGGCTCGTCTACGACGACGACCTCTGGCTTCAACGCAAGTACGGCGGCAACAGCTAGTCGTTGCCTCTGTCCTTTACTAAGGAATAGCGGGTCTTCATGCCGAATGTCCGTCAAGTTGACTGCTTCTAAGGTCGCGTTGACGACTTCTCTTCGCTGAGCAGCAGGCATGCCTAGATGTTTCAGACCGTACTCAATCTCGTCGCTCACTGAGCGACAGAAAAGTTGATGGTCGGGATTTTGGAAGACATAGCTGATTGTGAGCGGCAGACGGTTCCGTACCCGCTTTGAGGTTGCATCTTGCCCAAGCACGCTCATCTGTCCAGAGGAAAGACGATAGATGCCAGCAAGTATTTTCGCAAACGTTGTTTTGCCGCTACCATTAGGTCCTACCAACGCAAGCATTTCGCCACGATGGAGCGTGAAGTCAATATCGTGCAACGCCGTTGTACCATCGTCATAGTTATATCTCACATGTTTTGCTTGCACAATCGGTTCGCCTACAGCAAACTGTTGTGCCTGTGATAATATCAAGCCTGTATGTGAAGCTGGCATGAAAGCAATCTCAGCCTCTTCGAGTGTGAGCGGCGCATGCTCGTCGTAGGTATAGCCAGTTGCCCATGAAATACGGGTTAGCTCACCTGCTGATGCTCCACAATGCTCTAAAAGCGTTTTTTCCGCATAAAATTTCGCTGGCGATGCGACTAGGTCGACGCGCCCTTGATGCAGTAAGGCAATGCGGTCACAGAAGGTGGAGAGAATTTCTGCGTCTTGCTCAACAAGCACCACCGTTATCTTATAGTCTTTACGGAGACGTGCAATTGTCTCGATAACCTCGCGTTTACCAACAGGATCAAGGTCGCTGGTTGGTTCGTCGAGAATAAGTACTTGTGGGCGTAGTGCCAGGAAAGAGGCGATGGCGATGCGCTGCTTCTGTCCACCTGAAAGGTCTGCTGGATGAAGATACGCTGCTCCTTGCCACAGATGTTCGAGACCAACCCATGTCAGTGCTTCGTGTGTACTTTGCAAAATCTCCTCTGTCGGCATGCCTTGTATTTGTAATCCCAGTCCCAATTCATGAAGTAGGCTCATACGTAGAAACTGATTTTCGGGATCTTGTAGCACCATGCCGATAGTATGCGAACTTGGAGTTTTCGCGGTCACGGGTTCGCCCAGTAATGTGATATCGCCGCGAAAATGCTGTACAAGCTGTTCGGGAGTGAGGCGTGTACTATAAGGTAGAATGCCAGTCAAAATCCGGCAGAGTGTGCTTTTACCTGCTCCGCTTGCTCCTGTAATGCCAAAGCATTCGCCCTGTTCGATACGTAAGTTGATATTCCGCAGATTCCACGGATTGGTCTTCTCACTAAAAGTAGGATAACGCCACCATAGGTCGGATGTAGTGAGGGCAGGGATGTTTGTTGCCTCGTTTATTACCATTGTCACTCCCACCCTAACAAATGTGTCAATGTGTCGTGTGGGACGAACGCGAGAAGGAGCAAGCCGAGACTTAGAGCGATAATACACCAATCGAGCCAACGCCACGGACTGCTTTCGTAGAAATCGGCACTGGAGCTACCTAGCGTGTAGCCACGCATCTGTAGGGCGTCTCCGATTTCGCTGGAACGGCGAATCATCGTTGCCACCATTGGTACGGCTAAGCTGCCGAGATCGCTCAGGCGACGCAGAATGCTACGTGGACGCGCATTGACGGCACGCGCAAGCTGAGCCTGAGAAATGGTAGTGTAGTCGGACAATGCAAGGTCGAGTGAACGAAACACGGTGCTGAGAAAGAAGATGACAACCGATGGTATGTGCAACTGGCGCAACGCTCCAATTAGCTCTGTATCGCGGCTGGTCACGACCAGTGCAATCGTCGCAAACGCCATACCTGTGTAGCCAATAATCTTTGTAGACGCCACTAACAACCCTCGGTCACTGATGAATACTGCAAGTGGATGAAAAAAGGAAATGTGTAGCGGCGTCCAGGAGGGCAGCGACAGAAAATGCGCCATGAGAAATGCTACTACAGTGGCGACAAGTATGCCTACAAGCAGTTTGCGTGTTACAAGAAAGTACACACCAACGATACTAACCCACGCCAACTCCCAGAAGGCGAGACCCACGCTCAACTGCCCCGAATACACTGGAAATTGTAGCAGGACAACGCGTCCTGGTACAGGGTTGAATAGAACCCATGTAGTAAAAAGGCTTACTAACGGTGAAAGTGTTAGCAGCAGATACAGACGTGCGCGTCGCGCATGCATACCACTCAAAACGAAGAGCAGCAGTGAGGCGAGAAACAGCAGCGTCGCTCCAACGAGGTCGGGCTGTGCCGTATCTATTGTACGCAATAGCACGCTCGATAGGCATAAGACGAGCAGCACACGAGCGATAAGATGTACCTGAGCGAAGGGGGCATCTATACGTCGTGAGAAAAGAAATGAGCGTACATAGCGTCGATGTGGCGGTGGTTGTAGAAAGGGACTAATCACCTTCATAGTATACCCCACAACTAATTAAATTGGCAGGTGTCTGCACGCCCATTTCCGACCTAACTGGCCTTGCCAGACACCTTCCAATTTCATTATGCCGCTACCTTTTTGTGCTTGGCGACGATTTCCTGTTGAATGTTGGCGGGCACCTCTTCATATTGGGAGAACACCATCGAGAAGGAGCCGCGTCCCTGCGTGATGGAGCGCAGGTCGGTGGCATAGTGCAACATCTCGGCCTGTGGTACCTGTGCCGTGATTTGTTGCACACCATCGCTAATGGAGTCCATGCCGAGAACACGCCCACGTTTGGTGTTGATATCGCTCATCACGTCACCCATGTTGGATTCGGGAATAGTGATGGTGACGTTCATGATTGGTTCCAGCAGCACCGGATTGGCGAGTGGCACCGCCTCCTGCATACCAAGCGAGGCGGCAACCTCGAATGATTGCGCCGAAGAATCCACTGGATGATATTTGCCATCGACGACAGCAACCTTGACGTAGAGCATGGGGTTGCCGGAGAGGAACCCCTTCTTGAGCGATTCGCGTACACCCTTCTCAACGCCAGGAATATATTGACCGGGGACGACGCCGCCAACGATCTTGTCTTCAAAGACGAAGAGTTCTTCGCTATCTCTTGGCAGCGGCTCGATCTCTAGCCAGACATCGCCAAATTGTCCATGTCCGCCGCTCTGTCGTTTGTGCCGACCATTGGCGCGTGCCTTCTTGCGAATGGTCTCGCGGTAGATGATGCGCTGATCGTGCGTATCCAGATCGACGCCGTATTTGCGCTTGACACTCTCGACCACGATTTGTAGGTGTGCCTCGCCCATGCCTGAGAGTAGCACCTCAGCGGTCTCATGGTCTCGCGCCACACGCAATGTGCGATCCTCCTCGACGATACGCATGAGGGCGTTACCCATTTTGTCGAGGTCGGCTTGACTTCTTGGTACAACTGCGACGGTGTAGCACGCGCTGGGAAAGGTGATCGAGGGCAGCGGTGTTGGCGCATCCTTTGCAGCCGTGAGCGTATCGCCTGTATGTGTGTTGCCCAGTTTCGTAACGGCTCCGATATCACCAGCGGGAATCTCGGTAGCATTTTCCTGAGTCTTGCCATGCGGCGTAATCAGTTGCCCCAGACGCTCATCGCTCTTGGTTTGCATATTCAGAAGGTGGCTATCGGGTTTGACTGTTCCACTATAGACGCGGAAGGTCGAGACGGTGCCAACCTGCGCGGCGGCTGTCTTAAAGACAAACAGAGTGGGGTTATCGCCAAATGCCTGTGCCTCTTCGCTTGCTGCATCGGCGGCACTTGGTAGATAATCAACGATGGCATCGAGTAGCGTCTGCACACCAATGTTTTTCAGTGCGGAGCCACACAGCACGGGGAAGATAACACCTGTACAGGTACTCTTTTTGACGACCGAAAGCACCTCTTCGTCGCTCAACTCTTCGCCTTCCAGAAATTTCTCCATCAGGTCGTCGTCGCTTTCGACGGTGCTTTCGATGAGTTGTTCGCGGTAGGTGTCGATGCTGTCTTGAAGGTCGGCAGGTACGGCAATCTCCTGTACCTTGTTGCCCTCGAAGCTGTAGGCTTTGCGCGTGACGAGATCGACGACACCGGAGAAGTTCGCTTGTTCGCCGATAGGGATTTGTAGAGGAACGACTCTGTTACCGAATTTAGTGCGTAGCGACTCTAGTGCTTGCTCGAATGAAGTATTTTCACGGTCAAGCTTGTTGACGAGAATAATACGGGGAAGGTTGCGTTCGTTGGCATACTGGTAGGTGAGTTCTGTGCCAACCTCAACGCCTTTTTCAGCCGTCACCACCACGAGAGCGGCGTCGGCGACGCGCAGACCAGCCTTTACTTCACCTGCAAAATCGGCGTAACCGGGGGTGTCGATGAAGTTGATCTTGGTGTCGCGCCATTCGACGGGAAGCACCTTCGCGTTCAAGGACATGCGCCGTTTGAGTTCGTCGGGGTCATAGTCGGAGACCGAGGTGCCCTCATCGACCTTACCCTGTCGGGTAACTGCCCCGCTATCGAAGAGGGCTGCATCTACCAGCGAGGTCTTACCGGCTCCAACGTGTGAAATCAATGCAACATTGCGAATCTGTTCCGCCCTATAAACCTTCATAGAAACTAATCCTCCTGAGTTTCTCCACAAGAGGTGATCTACCAGACACGAAGGGGTCTGTCATAGACCACCTGTGCGGCTACCAATATGTAGCTGGTTAGGTACAGAGATAAAAAGGGTACGCGCACTGTTCCAATTCGGTATGTTTAGTATAGCAGCAATGGGGAAATTATGCTACCTGACAAATGACAAAGAGAAGAGGGATTGTAACAAAAAATAGAGTTTCCAGAACAGCGGCTGAGCCACTGTTCTGGAAACTCTATTTTTTATTACTTGCTTGCCTTGTCTGCGGGAAGAATTGCATTGACGGTGGTGCCACAAACAACGCACTGCCCCTTGAGCGCGGGCTTGCCATTCTTCATGGTTACTTTTTGAGCATCCTTCAACTCATTTTTCTTCTTGCATTTGACGCAATAGTAAAGGTCAGCCACAATATTTCTCCTTATGATTACTAGAGAACTTCTACGTTCCCGTCTACTGGATAAATCGCACGCGTGAGATACACTTCGTATCCTTGCTTGTGCAAATGCTGTCTCACCTGCTCGGCGCGAGCGAGTTCAGCGAAGGGAGCAAATAGTGTTGGACCACTACCAGAGAGTCGCACAAACGTAGCACCTGCGCTCAGAAGAGCCTCGCGTGCCTGTGCCACTTCGGGATAGCGTTCCAGCACTCCACGTTCCAGACCGTTATGCATGTCCTCTCGGAATGGTGTACCCTTTGCTAGTAATACTGTGTAAACCGCCTGAGTGTGTACACCATTCGTGTAGTCACTTGCAGGTAAATGACGAAAAACATCCGCAGTAGACACGCTTATAGCAGGTTTAACGAGAAGGAGCCAGCGTAGAGACGCAGGCCAGTATGCAGGGAGCGGTGTGAGAATTTCACCTCGTCCTCGACAAAGGGTAAGTCCTTGTGTGAGGAAAAATGGTACATCGGAGCCGAGTGACGTTGCCAGTGCGAGCAGGTCTTCAGAAGAAAGTGGTAGATGCCACCATGCTCGTAGTGCCAACAACACCGCCGCCGCATTGCTACTTCCGCCACCTAGCCCCGCCGCCATTGGAATGCGCTTTTGTAGCTCGATGCGGACGCCTTGTTTTAACGAGAAGTGTTGGCGTACTGCCTGCGCCGCTCGCACCGCCAGATTAGCACTATTGTTTAGCTCGGCTTGCGTGCTAACAATTTGCACCTCATCCTCATTCAGTCGAGTCAAGCACAGCGTATCGTACATATCTACCATCTGCATGATTGTTGCTAGCTCATGGTAGCCATCGGTACGCTTTCCCAATACATCAAGCGTCAAATTGATTTTCGCATAAGAACGTACAAAACAGGTTTCGTCATACTCTGTCGTATGAAACGGTGTTCGTGTGTCACTCATACTTGCATTGTGCCTACAACAACGAAATTTGTCAAGTATAGTACTAAAAATTTCACGAAAATATAGCCCATTCTTCCCGTTTTATAGAAGGCGTAGACAACGCTTATGATATACTGGACAAAATATAATGTATCGTAGTTATCCTCCAAAGTTGCGTAGTTTTTGCACAAGACAGGTTCAATGGATATAACAGTCGCCTACTTTCATTCGCTGCTTCGCGCCGATGTGGTGAAGCAAGACTTTGAGCAGATTCGCTCTGTTGGAGCGAATAGCATTGTATATGCTATTCATGAGCAAGAAGAGCCGCGTTGGTCGCGCGACCTGGAACGCGGTTTTCGCCAGGCTCACGACGCCGGTCTCAAGGTTTCTTTAAGCATGGGTCGCTATGGAAACTTATTCGCGGGACCCTCGCTTACGCCCAGTTGGTATACCTTTCACCATCCGCAATCGCGTGTGAAGGATCGTCATGGACGCTATCACGATATTTCATGCTTCAACCATGAGTCCTTTCGCGTCTGGCTCTTCAACGAAATTGAACACTACTTAACCACATACCCCATCAATGGCATTCTCATTGATGAGCCGCGCGGCCCAGATATTACCTGCTTCTGTTCCGTTTGCCGTGCGCTCTGTCCCGATGTAACCGACCTGCCGCGCTTTCGGCGTCGTTCGATGATCGACTTTCTTGGTGAGTTGTGTGCCTGTGTCAAACGCGTCGATGCGCGTATTCAGACGAGTATCGTCCTCTTGCCACAAGACCTCGGACAGGTCGATGAGCTAGCGATGCTGCCCTCTCTCGACACGCTTGGCTGTCACCTTTTCTGGCAATTGCTCGATGAGGATGTATCGAAAATTGATGAGTGGGGAACGACGGTGGTGCAGGCCGCTAACGCGAATGAGAAACGGAGCCAGCTCTGGTTGCAGAACTTTAACCTTGATGAAGAGGGCGAACGCGTGCTAGAGCCATCGTTCTCTCGCGTCTTACAGGCGACCCCTGATGAGATCGGTTGCTACTACTACTGGCGCAACAACCTGAATCCTACCGCTGTCTGGCAGACAACGCAGAAATTGCTGCGAAGCATTCCGCGTCGTCAACTGTACTGGCGTTCAACGCTACCATCCATTCCAGTGCCGACACGCTCTTTGAGCGATAATCCAGGCATTGTCTGATATCAACTAAAAGCAAACAGGGATGCAACGACAATATGTTGCATCCCTGTTTGCTTTTGGCTTCTTACTTACGAAGGCCAGGAGTGTCGTCCTTGTCCTCGTGATGTACGTTTTGGAGCAGTTCATGCAGCCCCTGAATTTGTGTACGCGTTGTCTCATCAGCATCTTTGACTGGAAAGATGACCGCCTGTACACCAAGCGTCAGAAGCGTGTATGCATCCGCTTCGTCCAGGTCTGCCTGTACGTTGATCAGTGCGGGGAAACGCACAGCCTCACGTACTGCACGATACTGTAGGATGTCTTCGATGCTCAAGCTACCGACATTGTTGCCTATGCCGAAATCGAGCAGGACTGCTGCGATGCTATCGAACGCGGTCAAGTTGCGGATGAAGAGAGGGTACATATCACCGCTACGCATAGGTACGGTGACAACAACCTCTAAATCCTTGACATCAAGTGCTAACAGGCGAGCAGGAGCGTCGAGTGACAACACAATGTATTGGACACCTGCATCTTTGATCTGTGTGAGCTTCTCACGGTCTAGCGAATCGTAGTTGTCTGCGATATGCACGCCCGTAACGAGATTTTGATTTACCGATTTCGCGGAATCGATCTCTTGTTGAAGCGTATCAAGTAAACTACTCTCTCCATTCCAGGTGAAGAGCAGGCCATCGGCACCTGCTTTGAGGAGTGCCTCTGAACTACCAGCCGTGATGTTAGGAAGTTCGACGACGAGTGCAGCCGCTCGCGGCTTGAACTCACCTTTATTTTTACCAAGAAAGCCCATGCCGCCGCCGCTCTGAGCGCGACGTGCTTGCATGAACATGTCAGTTAATCGAGCCATTCTTGAAGTTCTCCTTTATATATGTCTGCGCGAATACTGTGGAACATTTTCCGCGCCGATATTCTCTTTTTTGAGTTGCGAGGTTACATGTACATTTATTATATCACGCAATGGAGAGCTAGAGATAATCAGTTTTGACTGTGCCAGCCTAGCAGCTATACAACACTCCTACCTAACTTGCCCCTCCTACATGCGTCACTTATAATAGCCAAGTTCCTAAACTTTGGAATTGGGAATTGACAACTACTTCGTCAATTCGCTGATGGGAAGGGTATCTTTATGCTGCAAGACACTGTTGACGATTACATCGCTGCGCTCTCTCCGAAAGAAGATAAAAACGCAGAAACGAATATAAATACAGTTATGGCATATCGCAATGATTTAACTCAATTAGCTCTCTATCTACACAGGCAAGGGATAGAGCAATGGTCGCAAGTGACACAAGAACATATTATGGGCTATCTGCTAGATATGCGCGAAGGTCAATCTTATCGACCAACAACTATTGCACGCAAACTCGCTGCGTGCAAATCTTTTTTTCGTTACCTTAGAAAGGAGTCCTTGATCGAGAGCGATCCCGTTGACCAACTTGAAACGCCCCCTATTTCTAAAGAGCCGCCACAAATTCTTACTGCGGAGCAGATAAGTAGTTTGTTTCAGGCGATTCCCAAGAATACCTTTGCAGGTCAACGCGACTTCACCATGTTACACACGCAGTATGCAACTGGAATGCGAGCCTCAGAATTGGTCGCGTTGAATGTACAGGATGTTCATATCGAGCAGGCAACGGTGACGCATCCGAGTCGTAGTACGTTACCAGAGGCGGAACAACTATTGTCTCTTCATCCCTCAGCCGTTGAGACATTGACGTTTTACCTTGCCAGAACCCGCCCCCGCTTGATGAGGCATACAGAGGAGCAGGCGTTGTTTCTCAATCATCATGGCGAACGTTTAACAAGGCAAGGTTTCTGGTTGATCGTCAAAGGGTATGCCCGGCAGGTAGGCATTGAGAAAATTACTCCTCATATGCTGCGTAATTCATTTGCAATGCTCATGATACGGGGTGGCACAGACCTGCGCTCCGTACAAGAATTGCTGGAACATACACATATGGCTACCGCACAGGTGTATAATCGAGTAGAGCATTTCAAGACACACGAGAATTAGCTCTTCATACGACAATTCAAATTATCATTCGTCCTGCAAGGACGAATGATAATTTGAATTGTCGTATGAAAAACATTGCCGAAAGGCAATAAGGAGATATGCATTCATGCTTTACGATCAGGTGCAAGAGGCGACAGCAGCTATTCAAGCCTTGACCGAACTGAAACCTACCATTGCGCTCATTCTTGGTTCGGGTCTGGGCGACCTTGCCAACCAAATAGAAAACGCTGCCGCTATTCCCTATACAGACATTCCGCACTTTGCACACTCAACGGTGGTTGGACATGCTGGGCGTATGGTGCTAGGAATGTTAGAGGATGTGCCGGTCGTTGTGATGCAGGGACGCTTTCATTTCTATGAAGGCTATACAGCGCAAGAGGTCACGTTTCCTGTGCGTGTGATGTCGATGCTGGGAGCAGAAGTGCTGATCGTAAGCAATGCGGCAGGTGGCGTCAATCCTGCCTACCGTGCGGGCAATTTCATGTTGCTGCGCGACTCTATTTCGCTACCAGGGTTAGCGGGCGCAAATCCGCTTATGGGAGCAAACGATGAACGCTTTGGCGAACGCTTTCCGCCAATGTCGAAAGCCTACGATGCAGACCTCCAACGCCTTGCTCGCTCGGTTGCCGAACGCTCTTCTGGACTCACGCTGCATGAGGGTGTGTATACGATGGTGGCGGGACCCAGCTACGAGACGGGAGCGGAACTACGTTTTTTACGCATCATTGGCACCGACGCCGTTGGCATGTCAACCGTGCCAGAGGTAGTCGTGGCACGGCATATGGGAATGCATGTACTGGGTATAAGTCTGATTACCAATAGCGCAACGGGCGACGAGAACGAAGAGGTAAATCATGCAGAGGTTCTTTCCGCTGGAGAGGCAGCTCATGCGAGTTTTGCCGCGCTCATAAGAGGCATTGTAGGGAAAGTGCCTACGATACTTTCTTCACGTTAATCTGTCGCGCAAGCCAGTTGTAGGCATTCCCTTTCCAATCAACCAGGATCATGAGGAAGTATTTTCCGGGATTGATAGAAGTTGAAACGGTATATGTCCAGGTTGTCGGACCATTAGCGTTGCAATTTTGTACTTGCGACGTAGAGCCGGAGAAGGTCAAGCCATTTTGTATTTCTGTGGGTAATACTCCCGCAACCGCGTCGAGTGATTGTAACTTGTCCTGCGCTTTAAGTAGCGTATCAGTAGCATGATCATCATTTGTCAGCCATACTTTACAGGTAATATCGCCAGCATGTGATTGCTTTCCTGTAGTCTTATCTGTTGGGTAGGCCGATATAGTATAGCTCGTTGTGTTGTCGGGTGTTTCAGCAAAGCTGTACTGAGTGACAATAGGAAAACCTAGTTTTACGTCAGGCGTAGCTGTCGCATTCGGTGTTTGTGTCGCTACCACGATGGTCGGAGGGCTGGACTTAATTTTGTTTACCACCACTGTCTGTACATGTTTAGGGCGTGTAAAAGCTCCGGTTGCGAAACCTGAGAGGGTCCCAGCAAGGGCGAAGAGGAGCAAGGCAAGAATAATAATCGTGCTTGAGCGACTGTTGCCCCCTGTTCTGAAATTCGGGTCCGTCTGCGGTCGGGATGTCACTTGTTGCATCGGGCGAAATCACTCTTTCTTTTACTCATTTGCTGTATCTAGCCCTATCATACCATCTTGTTCAATAACCTCTGTAGAAATAAACGTGAGATAGCCCAAATTGGTAGGGGAGGAAAGAAGCAAAAAAAGAGAACCGATCTATGTCCTGGGGTGAACAAGATCGGCGTACCTGGATAAGGGGTGTGTGGGGGAAGTCCCAGGCTCGGCACAGTCAGAACCGAAAAACAGTCAGGATGGCTCGATGGAGCTATGATGCTCTGCAAAGCATGAGACATCGAGCCATCCTACCGCTTTTCCGTTCCTCCTACACTTCTCTAAAAGGAGAAACGCTAATCTCTCGAATTTTGGGATGTTTTATCGTTCTCCAAAAGCTGTGATTTCCGATTGGTACTGACAACTCTCATTTAAGGTGTTGGCGTAACTCCTCCGTCATATGTTGCACTTGATCGGGTCTGCCATGTAATGCGGCAGGGGTATTTTGAAAGAGGGTGATACGCCACGTATTGTTATGCCTGATTGCGATAAGGCTTTGGATCGCGTTCAGATTAGGGTCCAGTTCTACCTGTCCAGGTGGAATCATGCCCACAATGGCTCTCAATAGCGCGACATCAGGGCTTAAAAAGCGCACATCTCTAACGATGTAGACATAGGGTTGAGTGAGATGTTGCGAGAAGATATCTCGTAGTGTTATAGCAACTTCTGTCTGCCCTGTCATCTGGCTTCCATCGAAGCCAATCAGGTCGCAGTCTTCTGTAAACAGAGCTGCGAAGTCTTCAGCATTGCGCTTGTTCCAGCTAGCAATAAGTTGTTGATACAGTGTCCGTACTGCGATTTCATCTAATGAGAATGTGTCTTCGGGTGATGAGTCCATAGTAAAATTCTCCTTACTTGTGTCATATTGTTTGGCTAACGAGATAGCATAAGGTAAGATATTCTTATGTTCTTGCATTTCTTAGACGAATGTTTAGAAACGGAAGCGGAATTCGATTAGTGTACAGTAGTCCTATTGTGTAGAACGTTCGTAGTATATAATAGAACAGAGCAGCAATTTGATGATATCACGTTTCGTGATAAAGAAATGCATTTCCGAAAGGTTGCAATAATGGGTAGTCACATTTTTGAAATTTTGCTTGTCGTGCTAGTTGGCCTCGCCATCTTTGGGCCAAAAACGCTTCAATCGTTAGGGCGCAGCGCAGGAAGAGGTATAGGGCAGGCAAAAGATTTAAAGGACAAAGTTATGTCTGAACTTCCAATGGAAGAGATACATAAGGTATCAGAAAACATTCCCACCAGTCCACGTCACGCCGTACAACTTCTCATGACACCCGAACAAAAAGAGCGCGTCAAGGCATCCGCAGAGCAGAAAAGCCAACCCATAAAGGAATCCGTACAGCCTACAGGCGAGAGCAAGCTACAATAAGAAATTGCGGCACAAACACGTTTCTCTCATGCATTGTGCCATATTGTTGTACAACTTCCTGGCTCAATTGTGGCTCAACCACGCTTGTTATTGCACAGCCCTCACGAACAAGAAAGTTGAGGTAACTGCTGAGCGGGCGATGAAACGCGTATCCATAGCCCGACTGTATCGTATAGTCATGCAAGTAGTTCTGTACAGCCACATACCCTTTCTTATTCCACTCACTTGCAGACTCCTCAAAACATGGGTGCGTAATGGAGAAAATGAAATTGCCACCATGTTTGAGTGATGCAATACAGTTGTGCATTGCGGTCTCGTAGTTGGGAATATCCATGAAGACCATGTTGGCAACCACGATATCGAAGGTATTGCTATGAGTGATGAATGTCGAGAGGTCTTCCTGAATGTAGGCGATACCAAGCGGCTCATCTCGTTCGCATTCGAGAGAGTAGCGATACCACACTTCAGCAGGTTCAACGCCTGTCACAATTGCTCCCCGTCTGGCAAGCATACGACAGAGATAACCCTGTCCACATCCTGCATCAAGTATCTGCTTACCGCTCACATCTCCTAAAAGCGCGAAGAGGGCAGGATTTAGAAGCTGTTGACGTGCGAAATCACCCTCGTCGCCGTGCTGCGCTGCATCACTTTGAGGCGCGTTCGCCCATGCCTGGATGATGTTTTGGTTTGTGATATCAGACATGTTGTGCCTCTATTTCTCACTCAACAGCAAAGCCACCTTCTTCAAATTCTCCTCGCGCAACCTGTTGCTTGGCTTCTTTAGCAAGCTTAGTTAGTCCAGCTTGCACATGCGGTTGAGCAAACAAAGCATCCCACCCCTGCTCTTCCTCATCAGTCCAGTTATCGTCAATCTCTTTTAATGTGTTACTTCGTGATGATTGACTCTCTTGCTCTACTTCATCCATAAACGTCTCTTTCTTAACAAAAGTACTACATCCTAAATATAAATCATGTTCCTAAACATAGCAAGCCTTATCGGAAAAGCCGTGTTATATCAGCCATTCGACGATAATCTCGCATCTAGCAGGATCATGAGTCAAGCCGACGCTCACTGCCCATAACCAATAGTCCACGCACCGAACTAGCGTCCAAGAGCGTGCGCGAATAGGGTCTGCGTTGGCTGCCTCAATTAACATGCTGAAATAGCGATCCAGACCTCCATGCACTTCTATGTCCTCCAAGCGAGTCCACAGCAATTGTGCGATTCCAAACTCCAAATCTCCGATAACTACCTTTGGATCAACAGCGAGCCAAGGCTCCCGCATCCCTCTGAGAACGTCTTCATAGTGCAGGTCGTAGTTGACCAGCAAATTTCCGGTGGATGTCCCAAGTTGTGCTGCGAGGTCGCAAGCCTGTTCCACCCAACGTTGGGGCATTGGTCTACCATATTGCTGCCAGCGTTGAGGGAGAGTACGGCAGATGTCCTGCGTCATAGCATTGAGCGAATGGAAGCCTGATGGAGCCGGAATAGCAAGGCGACGGAGCAACCGACCAGCTACCTCGACCGCCTCCGCAATCTCTACATCGTTCAGTGAGTGCCGAGAATCTAGCCGCTCCAGTAGTAATGCGCCTAGGGCTGGCTGTGATGCGAGTAGTCGTACCGCCCCTTGCCCATTCCAAGCCGAGAGAGCCATCGCCTCCTCAGATGTGGACTCGTCAAGCCAGGAAACTTTGAGTACGCAGAGTTCCTCGACTCTACGCACTGGAATGACCAAGCCAAGATACCCATGCATCACAGGTCCATCCACCGTTAAATTCCAGTGCTGGCATAAGTCCTTAATCAGTGCTGGGAGTGTGTCAATCCACTTGTGACCCACATTCCCTTCTCTAGTCACGGTGGCAGTGGCAAAGGCTTCAGGAACAGTAATCATGTTTTCCTCCCTTACTCCTTCTTTGCAACATAATATCTCCACGTAGCCACATCACTATGTCGCGCATCAAAACGCTGATACGCTGTTTCAACGATTTGTATGCGTGTCGCATAATCAAGGCCAGGAAGATATCTCAGGCTCATGACCGGAATTTTTTGAAATTCGTACAAATCTTGCGCTGTTCTCTCAACACTAATGGTTTGGTCGTGTGCTATCAAGGTAAGAGATGATGTTGCCAGAGACGCGCGGATCTCTTCTGAGGAGCGAGTAACTGGACCGTAACCTGGACGCCTTGCCCGTTGCTTGGGTACGTATCCAAATTCTGTTTGCGCTATCTGTATCATAAACTGGGTAAACTGATAGGAGAACCTGTCTTGCAAAGTTTGCGACGAGGATGCTTCAAAGTCGGGTAGGTTAAAGACAAATTTTCCTCCTGGCTTGAGGATGCTAGAGATACCGTCTAGCGTCTCTTGAACTCGCATTTGCCAGAATGCAGAATTGCATACAACGATATCAACCGATGCTGCGGGAAGAACTGCGTGCAAATTCTCGGCAGAGGATTGAAGAAAGCGCACCGTAGAATTGGAAAATTTTCGCCTTGCTATGTCTAGCATCGCTGGCGAGCCATCTATACCTATGACTGTACCAATAGAGTTGATTTTGGCGAGAATGTGCGCCGTGACGATGCCTGTTCCACAGGCAAGGTCAACAACAGTCATACCTTGCTGAATGTCTGCGACTTCGACTAGTTTTTTTCCCGTTTCTCGATAGAGAGGATACTTTTGGGCGTATGCGTCGTACATTTGCGCGTTGAAGGGGTCTAGCCATGTGTCGTTCATTTTGATTTTTCCTCTGTCATAGAGATAGTGGTAATATATATACGCTAGACGCTAAAAAGCAAGGATTGATTGCTCAAAAACAATTGGCATTCCTGAGCAATAAAGCGGGGAATGCGTTCGCGGAGCCATTCATGCTCTGCGTGATTTGACAGCATGAATATATAAGCTCCTATTCTGCTAAGCAGAAATGAGGCTTCGAGCAAACGTATTGCGTTTTCTGGAAGTTGGCGATGGGTAAGATAACCGTTGATGCATGCCTGTCGAAGCTCTTTGGAGAGTCCTGCAAGAGTACTTCCGAGATCATAGACAAAGTAGCTGAAGCCACAAAGTGCGAAGTCTATTGGCCTAATCTCTTCGTGATAGATTAAGCAGTTCCCTCTATGCAAGTCTGTGTGAACGAGTCCCCATGAGTTGTTATCCGTATAAGTGGATGCAACCGACTCAATGCAAAGCCTCACTGTCTTTTGAATAATTGAAAGGGCTTGTGATGTGATAATACCTTGCGATACTCCCGATGAAAGTAGCAGCATCCTTTGTTGAAAGTACTTGATGTCGTAAGTTGGACGTAAAAACCCATTAGGTATTTCCCAGTGAGCAACATGATTATGAAGATGTGCTACGACCTCTCCTAATGCTGCTGCGAGTTTTGAGGTCAATGGTACGTCTGGTGATACCATATCCCCTTCAATCCAACGAAGAAGCGAACAGGGAATGATGCCTTCTTGCATCGTAGAAATCAGAGTAACGAATGCATTCATGTTGTTTTTAATCGGTTGTTGTACAGCGAGTGTGGTATCACGATGAAGTGCCTCTAACCAGAGCATTTCTGAATTTATTGCGGAAGATTGCTGACGCATATCTACAAAGTTTTCTGTAAGAGGTTTGTGAATGCGTAAAAGATACATCTCTTTGGAGACGTGAGTAACAACCTGAAACGTGATGTTATCGTGATGCTGTATGAAGCGTACTTCGTATGTATCGAGGTTGTAGTACGCGAGAGCTTTTGTAGCCCAACTAGAAAATTCTGTTGTCTGAACGCTCATGTCTTACCTCTTTTATGAAAGGGATGTTCTTACTTAGAACGCTCAATCAGTGCCACCGCATAACACGCGATCCCCTCAGCACGTCCTGCAAAACCTAGCCCATCGGTAGTGGTAGCTTTGATGCTGACCTGTTCTTTGTCAAGATGGAGATGTTCGGCGACGTGCGTTCGCATGGCGGGTATGTGGGGAGCCATCTTGGGAGCTTCGGCAACGATGGTGACATCGACATTGCTGATGCTCCATTGCTCTTTTTGCAGAAGTTCGTAGATGTAGTCGAGGAAGACAGAACTTGGTTGATTTCTCCAACGTTCATCCGATGAGGGGAAGTGGGAGCCGATGTCGCCGAGGGCAGCGGCACCTAGCAGGGCATCGACAATGGCATGAATTACGGCGTCGGCATCGGAGTGTCCCATCAGGCCATACGGAAAGGGAATGAGAACGCCACCGAGCATAAGGGGGCGACCCTCGACGAGAACGTGTACATCGTAACCGTTACCAATTCGTGTAGTCATGAATTTGCTCCCTGGAGAAGTGCTTCTGCGATCAGTAAATCCTCTTGCGTTGTGATTTTGATGTTTGCATACGAGCCTTTGAAGATGGCGACGGGATAGCCTAAATGCTCCAACAGGGCGGCGTCATCCGTGAAATTCTCCTGCTTATCGCATTCATGGTGTGCGTGATGAATGAGGGGGAACGAGAAAACTTGTGGTGTCTGAATCATCCATAACTGCGAACGGTCAAGTGTGGAGAAGATAATATTGTCGCGTACCTGTTTGATGGTGTCCTTAACGGGCACGGCGGCAATGCTTGCTTGATGAGTTTGCGCTGAAAGCAGTCCCTCTTGTATCATCGTTGGCGTCACAAAAGGGCGTGCAGCGTCATGTATCATCACCCATTGACAGGCGGGAACTTTCTCGGCAAGCGTGTCTAAGCCTATGGCAACGGAGTCTTGTCGCCGCAGACCACCTGGAACAATGGCAACCACTTTATGCCATGATTCTTTTTGAGATAAAGCGGTGGTATCGGTAAGGCGTTCGTTGCTGGTCACGATGATGATGCTCTCGACAAGCGGCGATGCCTGGAAAACGTCGAGCGTTCGTGCTAGCGTGATACGACCTGCCAGTGGTGTCCACAGTTTATCGCGTCCCTGCATGCGGCGGCTTGAGCCAGCGGCAACGATGACAACCGCCGCTTTGTCTCTCTGTTCTTGCATCAGCTATATGCTCATATTAAGCGTTGCTTGACGGGGGTCTGAATCTGTGGTTGTGAGCCGGTTGGTTGTTTGGGGTGGGCGAAAATCATACGACCCGCAACCGTTTGTAGGACACGTGTCACCGTCACCTCAAGCGTTGTACCCATATACTGGCGTCCATTCTCCACGACGATCATCGTACCATCGTCGAGATAGCCCACGCCCTGTCCCAACTCTTTGCCGTCCTGCATAATCTTAATGTGGATATCTTCTCCTGGCAGTAACACGGGCTTGATGGCGTTGGCAAGTTCATTGATGTTGAGGACTTTCACACCTTGCAGTTCCGCAACGCGATTGAGGTTGAAGTCGTTAGTGATGATGGCGCAATGCAGGTTACGCGCCATTTTGACGAGCTTGCCATCGACTTCAGCGATGCCCTCGATGTTCTCATCGGTAATCTCAACGGGTACGGTTGCCTCTTTTTGTAGCGTGTTGAGGATTTCCAGGCCACGTCTGCCGCGATTGCGGCGCATAGTGTCCGCCGAGTCCGCGATATGTTGTAGCTCTTCCAGCACGAAGCGCGGCACCACCAGCTTGCCATAGATGAAACCTGTCTGGCTGATATCTTTAATGCGTCCGTCGATAATGGCACTCGTATCTAGTAGAATTGGCGGCAGTGGTGCCGGTTCTGGTACGACTGGCGGCTCTTTCTCGCGCTCCTTCTCTTTATCTTTGGCACGCTTCTCTTCGCGTTTCTCCTCACGCTCTCGTTCGCGCTCCTCTTCGTGTTCACGATTTCTACGTGTAAGCGCACTTTGAATGCTCAGAAAGAGATGACCGATATCGTTTTTGCGGAGAACGGCTATAGTCACACCGAGATAGGCAAAGAGCAAAGCACCAACAAACGGCAGAATGCGCCCCCAATTTCCAGGCAGACTGGCAAGAGGAATGGCGAGCAGAGCGGAGATAACGAGACCGATAGTTAGGCCGATGGCTGCTGATACAAGATCGCTTGCATTAGCTTTACGAATTCTATCACTTATCCAGAGGTAGGGTACGATGGTAATGTATGGCGTAATGATAAAGGCGAGCAGAGCGGCGGCGACAGCAATACCTATTACCCATTCGATCTGGGCTGGTAAATGCGTTCGATCAAGGAAAAAAATACCTGCGACAATAGCAATTGCTACGAGACACCCGACAATACGGGCGATCAAGTTATTAAACATCCCTGCATCCTCCAAAGCAGAACACTGAAACAGCGTAGAATACTCAAGAGCTTAACTAAAAGCAGCAGGTAAGGTCGGTGATAAGGAGAAAAAGAGAGATAATAGCGAAAGAATGTCGCCGAACCTGCATTAGTTACTCTGCTCATGAGCTGTATAGTTCCGAATAAGCAGTATACATCGTACCCGCACAAGAATCAACTCTTGTGCTTTTCCGCATGACAGGGGCAAGCCATGTCACTACTATAGACGTAGTAGCGGCATAAGCGTTGTATAGTGGTAACATGGCTTGCCCCTGTCATGCCACCATGCTTTCTTTTCCCTGGCATCCTTTCATTGCTTACTAACCATAAGACCTACAAATATTGCTATACTAGCTATTACGTGCCACTTGTTATTTCGTTGTAAGCCGTAACTTTTTTCTCCTATCAGTGTAGCGCAATTTCGAGCGCGACTGCAAGAGAGCTTGCAGTAAGTACTTTGAAGTCGGCAGGAAGGCCAGCATCCTCGAGTTCTGTCTTGATTTTCGCACCGCGTCCAGCACTTGGAAGGATGCAGCGTTTGAAGCCGAGTTTTGCCGCCTCGCGCACGCGTAACGCTAAACGGCTGACCGCTCGTAACTCACCAGAGAGACCGACCTCGCCGATGAGTACCATATCGTGCGGAATGTTTTTTTCGCGGTAACTAGAGGCGATGGCAGCGGCTACTCCGAGGTCGATAGATGGCTCTTCCAGTGTAAAGCCGCCCACAACGTTAGCATAGACATCGTGATTGCTTACGGCAAGCCCTACACGCTTGGTGAGGACCGCAAGTAGCATCACGAGGCGGTTGTGTTCGATTCCGTTCGTGGTGCAGCGTGCGTTGCCAAAGTTGCTTGGTGTCACGAGTGCCTGTACCTCGACTAACAGTGGGCGCGTTCCCTCCATGCTGACGACAACGGCAGAGCCTGTTGCGCCAACTGCGCGGTCCGCGAGAAAGACTGCTGATGGATTCGTTACCTCGACCATGCCTTCGCCCTGCATCTCGAATACGCCAATCTCGTGTGTCGCGCCGAAACGATTTTTGACGCCGCGTAGCAGACGGTACGAGTGGTAGCGTTCGCCTTCGAGATAGAGGACGGCATCAGCGATGTGTTCCAATGCTTTAGGACCAGCAACAGTTCCCTCTTTGGTGACGTGTCCAATGATGAAGATGGGAATGTGCGTACTCTTGGCGAGTTGCATCAGTTGCAGCGTACATTCGCGTACCTGACTGATACTTCCTGGAGCAGAGGTAACGTGGCTAGCGATAACCGTTTGAATGGAATCGACAATCACGAGGGCGGGTTTGAAGCGATTAACCGCCTCAGCAATGACATCAAGCTCGATAGAGGCGAGAAGATAGAGACGTTCGCCCCCGATTCCTAGCCGTTCGGCACGCATCTTTACTTGCTCGATTGACTCTTCGCCCGAAACGTAGAGAACTGTGCCAACCGTCTCGGCAATGGCACCAGAGACTTGCAGGAGGAGTGTAGATTTGCCGATGCCGGGTTCGCCGCCAACGAGAATAAGCGAACCAGCGACGAGGCCACCGCCCAGGACGCGATCCATCTCTGGATAGCCAACGGAGATGCGTTCCTGTGTCAATGGTTGAATGTCGGGTAGCAAGATAGGAGTGTGTGTGCCTTGAGCAAGAGAGGTGCTTCCAACAAGCGTTTGCCGACGTTGCTGTGCAGGACTTTGTGGAACTTCGGTTACTTCCTCAAGCGTGTTCCATGCACCGCAGTCCGGGCATTTACCCATCCATTTACTTTGCTCACCACCACATTGCTGGCAAACATATTTTGTACGTACTTTAGCCATAGAAACCTGAAAAATTGAAATAGAGGACAAACTAGCAATAGGTATGGAGACGAGCAGAATAGAGAAAAGAAAGAGGGACGTGAGAATATTTCACGTCCCTCCCTGATAGTTAGAGTTCGGAGCCGACTTCACCACCCGCTGAGAGAGCCGCTTCTGGTGCAGCAGGAGCGGGCAACTGCTCGATGCGGTTGCGAACTTGCAGTTCAAGGTTGTCGTCGATCACGACCGCCTCAACGAGATCGCCGGGGTGGAACTTACCTTCCAGCAAGCCTTCCGCCAGCGGGTCTTCGACGAGCCGTTGAATGGTACGGCGCAATGGACGCGCACCATACTCTGGATCGAAGCCCTTGTCAATCAAGAACTCCTTCGACGCGGCAGGTACAACCAACTCCACCTGCTGCTCTGTCAACTGGTTGCGTACACGGTTGAGGAGCAGGTCGATGATGGACTGCATCTCCTCCATACGTAGAGCATGGAAGACAATCACGTCGTCGATACGGTTTAAGAACTCTGGTTTGAAGGTATTCTTCAATTCGCCGAGAACCTTGTCCTTCATGGCTTCGTACTCGCTCTGGTTGGCCTTTGCCTTGTCTTTCGACTGCTTAAAGCCAATACGTGCCTCTTTATTGAGTAGAGCGGCACCGACGTTCGAGGTCATGATGACAATGGTGTTGCGGAAGTCTACCACGCGTCCCTTCGCATCCGTCAACTTGCCATCTTCCAGAATTTGGAGCAGCATGTTGAAGACATCGGGGTGTGCCTTCTCGATTTCGTCGAGCAGAATCACGCTATAGGACTTGCGGCGTACCGCCTCGGTAAGCTGACCGCCCTCTTCGTAACCGACATATCCAGGAGGGGCACCGACGAGGCGGGCAGCCGCGTGGCGTTCCATAAACTCTGACATGTCGATTTTGATGAGTGCGTCTTCGCTACCGAACATAAACTCGGCAAGCGTCTTGGCTAGCTCGGTTTTACCGACGCCCGTTGGTCCCATGAAGATGAAGGAGCCAATAGGACGTTTCGGGTCTTTCAAGCCTGCGCGTGCGCGACGGACGGCGCGTGCAATCTTCTCAATGGCTTCGTTCTGACCAATGATGCGAGCATGCAGTGCGTCTTCCATCTGGAGGAGTCGCTGTGACTCTTCCTGGGCGATACGCATTACCGGAATACCGGTCCACATTGAGACGATCTGCGCGATCTCCTCTTCGCCAACCGTTGGCTTTTCGGTGCCACGCTCACGCTGCCAGCCAGACTCTAGCTTTGAGATGCGCTCACGGAGTTTCACCTCGCGGTCACGTAACTCTGCAGCCAGTTCGTACTCTTGCTGCTGTATCGCTGCTTCCTTCTCGCGTAGCACGGAGTCCAGTCCCTTCGTGGCCTCTTTGAGGTTGAGGGGAGCGAGCGAATTTTGCATACGCACGCGGCTGGATGCTTCGTCGATCAGGTCGATAGCCTTGTCGGGCATGAAGCGATCAGTTATATAGCGGCTTGCCATCTCCGTCGCGGCCTTGAGTGCCTCGTCGGTAATAGTCAAGCGATGGTGTTCTTCGTAGCGTGGGCGAATGCCCTTGAGGATTTCAATGGTCTCCTCAACGGAAGGCTCACGCACAATGACTTCCTGGAAGCGACGTTGCAGAGCAGCATCACGCTCGATGTACTTGCGGTACTCGTCGAGTGTGGTTGCGCCAATGCACTGTAGCTCGCCACGAGCCAGAGCAGGTTTCAGAATGTTCGCGGCGTCAACCGCACCTTCTGCGGCACCAGCACCAACGAGCGTATGTACCTCGTCGATGAAGATGATGCAGTCGCGGCTGTTGCGAATTTCCTCGATAATCTTTTTGAGGCGTTCCTCGAACTCACCACGATACTTCGTTCCTGCAACCAGAGAGCCAACGTCAAGTGTCAACAGACGCTTATTTGCGAGGGTCTCTGGCACTTCGCCTGAAATAAGGCGCTGTGCAAGTCCTTCGACGATGGCGGTCTTACCAACACCCGGCTCACCGATAAGAGCAGGGTTGTTTTTGTTGCGGCGAGACAGGATTTGAATGACGCGCTCGATCTCTTGATGGCGTCCGACCACAGGGTCGAGAGAGCCAGCGCGAGCCGCTGCCGTCAGGTCAATGCCCATCTGGTCAATGGTCGGAGTCTTAGAATGCTTCGCATCGCGCTCGTGTGGTGCGCCCGACTGACTCAGAACCTGAATCGTCTGTGTGCGAACCTTTTCCAGATTCACACCGAGGCTTTCCAGAACGCCAGCCGCGATGCCCTCGCCCTCGCGGACAAGACCGAGGAGAAGATGCTCTGTACCTATATAATGATGATTCAGACGACGAGCTTCATCTACGGCTAGCTCAATCACCTTCTTTGCGCGTGGAGTCAGACCGATCTCGCCGAGAACGATGCGGTCGCCACGACCAATTATAAATTCAACGGCACTACGAACCTTATTGAGTTCGACGCCGAGATTTGCTAACACTTTGGCAGCCACACCCT
>CAXUGH010000013.1:0-34152 GCA_964250365.1 uncultured Ktedonobacteraceae bacterium | reverse complement strand
CCCGTCGATTCCGTCGGTTCCGCGCTAAGGTCTGCAATGGCATTGTTGTTGCAGACCTTTTTCTTTGCTAGCAAAGTCATAGTCTCTGGGTACCTGTAGTTCAGGAGCGATGGCTTATCTTCAACATCCTCTTTAAAACGATGAATACTTTCTCCTAGTCCAACATTCCTTATAAAATGGATTAATTCCAACTCAGCAAGTTGACCGCAT
Source organism: uncultured Ktedonobacteraceae bacterium (assembly GCA_964250365.1). Taxonomy (GTDB): domain Bacteria; phylum Chloroflexota; class Ktedonobacteria; order Ktedonobacterales; family Ktedonobacteraceae; genus JBBQVS01. The sequence continues at coordinate 33,942 of CAXUGH010000013.1, read as the reverse complement.
GCACGGCGGGGTGTGAGAGGAAGAGGCGGTTCCGAGAGGTTGGCAATAATCAAGGGCAGTACGGGTTGTAGTCGAGGGTTGAGTCTCCTTTCGATAGAGAGGAGACTCAACTCGCATTTGCGCGAACGATGCGACTCATCTGATACACTCTTTCTGCAAAGGCACTGATCCGTGTTTCAGTTTCACCTGCCACTGTTGTATAAAACGTGTCATGAATTGGTGTCAGCCATTTTTGGGGCATATTGTGGTAGCCAATCAGGGCACCCACTATACAACCCGTTGTAGCACCAGTGCTATCACAATCCCAGCCCTGCATTACCTGTGTGCAGATAGCCTTCTCGAAATCAAGATTACCACTGCTATCGACACTATGTACTAGAGAGTTGATTATCGTTGCGCTTTCGTTGAATGTGCCGTTAAAACCGAGATAGCCCCACTTCTCATCTATCCGTTGCCAGACCTTGTACCAGTCCGACTCTTCAATGCTCCATGCCAATGCTTCACGTAGACACGCAGCATACCGGGAGTTCTCCGGTATTTGCTCAATGCCTAGTTCAATAGCTTTGACTGGGGACTGGGTGTGAAATGTCGCTGCGATAGTTGCAGCAACCCACATCTCTGCGTATAGACCAGTTTTTGCATGTGTGAGCCTGCCATCGCGCCAAGCCATTGCAGCCGCGTTTTTCGTGCGTCCAGGATTGACAAGGCCGAAGGTATCAGCGCGAATCATCGCACCAATAAGCTCTTCTCCGTCATTAAAGAGTGCCAGTATGTCCTCCCACTCTTTGCCTTCAGGTAACTGATTATCATGATTCCACCACAAGCCTGTCAAAAGGCAATGGCGTGTATGCTCTGGTCCCCAGTTCCACCCATATGGAATATGCTCGCGCCAGAGGTACGCGATATCCTGCGTCCTGAAAGTCGTGCCAAACTCTTCAAGCACTTTTAAGCCCAGCACTGTATAGTTGATATCGTCATCTGGTTGCACGTATTGCACAAAGCCTTGAGTGCTTGCAATACAATCTCTACGAAGAGGAGTCTTCTGTGATTGGCTATAGGAAGGCACAAAATCAGTGAGAGGCCATGCATTTGCACCTTCAAGGTAAGCACGAATGTCGTACAAATTCATGCTCATCTCCAATGGCTTCCCCAGAATACAACCCAACATTCTTCCATAGATAGCACCATAGATTTTGTCACGAATCTCTTGCTCATTGCGATACATTGTCAACACGTCCTGAGTACAGGCCGGACGCAATTGGTGAATTGTGTTCAGGTCGTTTGGCTCCTGATAGGGAAAATCAGGGCGCATCGGGACATCAATAAGTGTTCGCGCGAAGGCGATTAGTGCATCGTAACTCTCTGGTACTGTCTCAAGCATAGTGTAAAGTCCACGAATATCGTGACCCTGTTTTTCTAACATAGCAATGCGATTGCGACACGTTTTTCGCAACTCCTGAAAAGGTACAAGCATAATGTTTCCTCTCTATTCATGCATTATATGCAATGGTTAGTTCAGCAATACCACTTTCTTCGTAGGCTGTTCGCGCAATACACATATTTTTGCTGGCGTTTGGCACGGGCAAGTGCAGTTGAATCTGGCGAGGCAACCAATCGAGGCGATGAAAGCGCACGTTGACATACAATAAGTCACACTCTTGATGGGTGATGTGAAAGTCAATCGGTCCGAATATACTTGGCGCATTGAGTAGTTCAATGGGTGTTGTTGCAGCCATCCACGCTTCTGGAATACCAGCACCTAGAATAAGTTCGTCACCATCTTCATAGAGGAGCATATCTCGTAGTAATAACCATAGTTCTGAAGAAACCCAACCATGCGGCTGACGTGACGGTAGAGTATACCAACCCTCAATCCCACTCCAATACTCGCCGATATCTGAATTGTCTTCCAGCCAACCGAAAAGTTGGTACACATCGTGATGAGAAAGGTAGTATTCTACAGTTTGGAGCGTTTTTTCCCTCTCTCCGAGTAGCAAATAGTTGTGTGCCTGACCAATCTCGAAATATTTCCAGAGCGGCTCTGGCAAGTATTCTCCTTTACCTTGCAAACGGACCTGATGCCACCACGTTTCGTAGCGTTGCACGATTTCGTCATCTGTGGGTGAAAATGCGTGCGTAGGCCAAATAGCACAGACGAAATCGCGCTCGTTCTGACCGAATGCGTTGCGACTGTACGTATGCAGTGCCTCATGTAAGATGCTAGCTTCCTGCTGATAACGCTCGCTATCGACATGATGGTTCAATGCCTTAGCAATCTTAGCCATTGCACTCAAACCTAAATATGAGAAGGCGTTGATCCAGATACGTGGATTATGCCAGTCCATACGCCCTTGAATCAAGCCGTCCTGTGCAGGTTCGCAAATTAAATCCGTACTTGTTACGAAGCGGTTCTGAGGAACACGCATCTCTACATCCGCGTAGAGATAGTCGCTTGTATGAAGCACTTTGAGAATCCACTCTGCACGCGTCTGTAAATCAGGATACACATGAGCTAGCCATTTTGAGTCTTGAGTGAGTTGAAAGTGTGTAAAAAAAGCCCAGATATACTCGCCAAAAGCATCGGGTTCCGCACCAAAGCCACTCGCAAAGAGGCGCGAGCGCATCAGTTCCAACTGCGTCCGCATCTCTGCATGAAACCCTGCCTTGTCAAGAGCATGAATCATGTAGACACTATCACGCAACCAGAATAGTGGATAGGTAATCGTAGCTACCCTTACCTCGCCTTGCACCATTCCCATCAATAACTGAGCCTGTATCGAATAGTACGCGTTATGAAAGCGTTCATCGGGTACACGTAACAATACTTGGTGTAAACGTTGTTCCCAGTACGCGCGTATTTGTGCAAGCTTTGTGCTATAAGGTTGTGCATGATAGGCTCTGAACCTGTCAAGATAATTCTGTTCCAACGGATGCACGTAGAAGTCAAACGTTAGTTCGCGTTGCGCGTTCTCGTCCAATGCTCCCGAATACACAAGCACGGCTCCACATAAACCCTCACTATCGGTTACAGCTTGCTGATTTGGCACGACTCCCTGTCTAAGTAGTAACGAGATATCCTGTTGCTCCTGGTCATAACTAACGACGCCAGAATGTGTTGCGACCTCGCTTGCCAGAACAGCAATTTTGCCGTTGACTTCGATCTCTCGGTTTTCGTAAGTACAAAGCATTGTAATACGACTCCCTGCTGGTCCATAAGAACGCACAATCAGATAGAGATCGTAGTTGTTTACCCCGTGTCCAACGTTGTAGAGCGTAACTTTCAGCGAATTGACCACATTTTCCGTGTTGTTCAAAGCGACAGCGAAGAGTTGCTGTTCGACGCGTATCTGTCCTGCATGCCAGAAACTATTGAGAATGGGCAGGTAGCCATCTTCCCAATGCCAGTTAAGGTGTTCAATCGGCATCGCTTCGGGAGCATAGAGCTGCGCGTTCTGGCGGTCATAGAGCCATACGGAGACACCAAACGTGGCAACACCCGGCGAGAAGCTACCTCCTGGCTCAACGAATGTTTTACGGTGATCTCGACTGTTAGGAACGGCAATGACCGTGTGTTGATCGGAGCGAGGCGCAATCCAATTTTTATGTGCAAAGAGCAAGTCTTTTAAGGTACTCATACAGCTTCTCTTGTTTCTCTTTTCCATAATCGGCAAGTGGTATGACTCATGTAAAAACTCCTAAGTGAAGACTACACAGGCTCCACATGTATTGCATTACTCTCAATACGACCTTCTTCACAGAGTAGTGCGATACCACCAGCTAAAAGTGGAGAAGCGTCGTCCTGCACATCAAAGGTTAGTTTGCCATCAATCCACGCCTGAATATGTTTCTCGCGTACTTGTAAGCTGAGTTCATAAGGACGGTCTAATACCCAATCGAGAGAAGTAGAGGCTACTACCTGCTCGTCGTTCATATATTTGACGAGTCGCGCTGTGTTATCTTGCGCTATCAGAAGTGCGTAGTAACGACGTAGCCCTTGCACGCGTGCCGCAATGCCTGTCGCACGCGCCATATGTGGAGCAATTATCGTACTAACACGGTAGTCCGTCCATTGTCTCGTTCCTATGCTAATCAGCCCGCGACCCTCGTTTTGTACCAGTCGATAGGTCTCAGGATACCAGGACTCAAAGCGATCCACAGCGTTTACCCATGCATGCTGCCAAATACCTCCCCCTGTTTGTGGATGGGCTAGACGTATGTGAGGTGTTCCGTCCCAGGTCAGAAAATCCAGGTAGACACTGCCCTGAGTTGTTTGTTCAGCCGAGAATTCGATGCCAACGTTCGCAATTGGTACGTTGGCGGTATCTGGAATACGCCACGTAAACTCCTCAAACTGACCCGGCGTAAGCTCATTCACTGGACCTCGCAAGCGAGCAAGTTGGTTCTCATCTTCATAGTAGGAAATGAATGGTCGATAGTACATAGGAGTCGAGTTGGTTGTATCAGCAGTAACTGCTCCACGTAGTATCTGACTAGAGTAGAGGGTAGGAGATGCGAGCAGAGTATAACCTGATGTGCCGATTTCCTCGGCACTAAGAAAGGTCGGTGTTGCTAAAGATAAGGTATGTCCAGGTTCCAGTTGTGCATAGTGAAGAGCGAGACTACGCTCTCCCAAACGACTGAAACCTACGACATTTTCGAGCGTTGCTTTTCCTGTAAATGATGCCAGCATTTGCACATAAAACCCTTGCACGGAGCCGGGTAACTCGAAATGAAAACGCGCATTGTGTTTGGGATTGATAGGTTCAACACCGTCAAGCCTACGGGCGGTATTGACAATAGAATAAGTTTCTGTCACGGCGTCTGTAACACAGCGACTCCCATCGGCGGTTGGTAGATAGAGCCGATCAGCCACAGGTCCTCGCCAATCAGGTCCAGCATTTATGCCCTGTAAACCATTTTTAATGCCTAACAGACAACCTACATTTCCTGAATTGCAATCGGTATCCCAGCCGGAGGTATTGACGATTTTAAGCGATTTTTGAAAATCATTGTCGCCATATAAAAGCGCAAGGATAATTAAAGCGTGATTAGGCACTATGTGACAGTTACCACCATAGATATCATACCCATATTTTTCAGCAATCAATGCACGCGTTGTGCGCCAATCTGGTTCATCTCTATGCCATATGCGGATATCATGAATCAGGCGATATATTACTGAGTCTTGCGGAATATACGAAACGCCAATGTCGAGCAAGGTATGAATATCGTCTTCGACAAAGGCTTGCGCCTCCATCGCAGCCAGCACTTGTGCGCCGTAGATCGCCTCACCGTCATGGCTTACGCTGGCAGCCTTTTGCGCTAAAGCTACGGCTGCATCGGGATTTCCAGGTGACACCATTGCCCAGCCGTCAATGAAAATCTGGGCACCGATTTGCTCGGCAACAACTTTGCCGTTGAGCGTGATGGAGCCGCTTTGAGGTGCTGAGATACCATGTTTGAGGCGCAGGTAGGCCGTATGTTCTGTAGAGTTCCCTAAACCACCCCACCACAGGATTGCTCGATTTTCGACGATGTAATTGAGCCATGCCTGTCCTATTTGAGCCGCTGTAATAGTGTTCGGATAACTAAAGTCGGCAAGTGCGCGTAAGAAGGTAAATGTGCCGGAAAGATCATCATCTGCGACAACGAGAGGAACGCCAAGTTTGTCGTGAACGTAGTAGTTGATCTCTCCTAACTCAGCACTAATTCTTTCATGCGACCAGCTTTCAAAGGGTCTACCGAGATAGACACCAATTATCTTGCCTAAGACGCCTGCATAGACACGCTCTATGTAGTCAGCGGGAAATGACATATGAGTACTCAACCTTTCAAAATATACCCGTTTTCGTTTGACGTTCTAATTACACAGAAGGAATACGACATCATTACTCCTTCTGCGTAACAATGATGCAGATAATAGATGCTACGGGCACGGTTATTAGAAGTGAACCATCCTTTTGCTCAACATGTTCATTTACTAGTAAGTTTCGTACATACTCGTAGTTGCCCAGCGAGACGCATTCCCGTACCTCCTGCTTCCTCGGATTGATAAAAAACCATGCCTCATGTTTGTGCAGAATACGACGACGGCGCAACAACGAGCCACAGAGATCAGGCACCACTCCAAACATGAGAAGCAGTTCTTTCATGAATTGGTTCGATGCCTCGTGTTTGTAGGCTGTTGCGGATATTCCGGTGAAGGTGCCCAGTAGTATAGCTTTGCCAGTCCCTACCTCGTGAATAACACCCACAACCTCTTCACCTGCCTGAAGAATAGTTTTTCCTGTCGTTGGTACCAGCGTTTGCACATAAAAATTGGCTTGCAGAACTGAATTCTTGCATATGTCAACGCCGTGAAACAGTGTTGGCGGCGCAAATTCTCCCCAACCACGTTCTTTCGGCGTCCAACGTTGCCCGAAGTTGGGTTCTTGCACAACGCGAACATGCTTGTGACGTGTTCCAAACAATTCCTCCGCACCTTGCGCCATCTGTGTGCGAGGACAGAAGCCATACTTGTCAAAGCGACCAGGGCAAGCCTCACTGATAAGTATACCCCCCTGCTCGACAAAGGCTCGCAGGTGTACTAAATACGTAGGATCAAGGGCGAGCGGCATAGAAAGGATAGCAACTTTGTAGTTGGTAAGTGTGCCGTATGTCACCTCTGCCGCCTCCACAAAATCAACTGGAATGCCTAGTTGCCAGAGCCGCGCATAGTGCCCACGCAAGTTATAGGCAAAGAGTTCAGAGGTGTTACTATCTGTCGCTTGATAGAAGTGATATAAATCTTCATTCACCAGCAGAGCTACCTGCGCTTGAGGAGCGTGGCCTTGGGCGAAAATTTCAGGCGCAAAGTTGATCGCTTGAGCAAGACGACTAGCCTCTTCAATCCGCTCAGAAGTGACGCCTTGTGGGTCAAGTAGTCCATAGCCGTTACCTTCCAGCCAGAACCGCTCGGCACGATGATTCCAGAAACTGATACCCTGTACACCTGCTGCTAATGCTGCCAATGTCCAACGACGAATATCTGCCGCAGTAGGAGTACGTCCTATATGCAGATAGGTGTTGATTGGCCCACCCTGAAACTCCGCCGCCCAAAAAGCGCGTCCACGTCCAGTGGCACTGCGAGCAAAGTCTATCCTGAACATAATCCCTTGCCACACCTCTTGTATCAGGGTAGTATGTTGCTCTTTGGGACGCGCATCTTCATCGTCCCAAGAATCAAAGGGAGTCCAGGCGGGATAGATGCTGGTGCCGAAAAAATCGCCGACTCGTGCCCAACGCCATGCGGCACCCGAACCAGAAACAGGACCAGGCAGATGACTGAATACGGGACGCTTACCAGGATCGTTGGCCTTCAATGCCTGCGTTTTCCACGTCAAAGCACGCACGATATAGACATCATTCATGAAATAACGCCAGTCGATAAAGGAAGGAGTAGAGCCGAAACGGCGTGGCGGCTCAATCTCTTCCCAGTCGCCATAGCCCGTGTACCACGTCTGATTCAGTTTCGTAAGACTGCTATACTTCTCTTGCAGCCATAAACGAAAGCGAGCTAGTGTATGAGAGCAGTAGCAAAAGCCGAGTACGCCAGCATCATTAGGCCAGAAGCTAATTTCTTGCCAGGTATTCCAGGTCCAGATGTTGTCGAAACGCCCTAACTGCCGTGCCAGTGTTGCAACAAAACGTTCTCCTGCCTCCCTTGCACCGATATGATCCCAGCAAGGACCAGGCTTCCCATCGGAAGGCAGACAGTACTGCGAGGAATCATTGTGGGGATGCCCATGTGAGTCAACCATGTAGGCATCAGGATATTTGCGCCATAGCCATGCAGGTGCCTGCTCCATCGTTAAACCTAGATAGACACCCAGTTTTAGTTCGCGTGCCTGAGCTATAAGACGTTCGATACGGGTAAAATTGTAGGAACCTTCACATGGTTCGTCAATAGCCCACGACTCCTGAATTTTGACCATGTTGAAACCCAAGCGTTTGAGAATGGGCAAGTCGTCTCTCAATTCATCCTGATCCTGATGTGGTTCTCGATAAATATGAGTGCCAAAGGGAAAGAGATTATTGGGCGAGAGGCTCATGAAGAGAGCTTTTCCTTCCTACATCATACTGAAAGTGTGAATAAGGTTGCCCAAGTTCCAAACTTTGAGCAACCCCATGCTACATGTATATAGCTTCAAGCAGGTAAACAGGTTACACTACGTCATGTTCCTACTGGGTAGACATTGACCTCATCAATGCTCCACCACCAGCCTGTATCAGTAGTTTCAACAACTTTGATATAACGGGCGTCCTGTGCGTTAAAGGAGATGCTGATAATGGGGGAACTCCCACTCCCACTTGCCACCGGATTCCCCCAATTAGAGACGTCAGTTGACAGGTAGACCTGATAGCCACGCGCATAGTCGCCAGCATCATTGCTGGAGTCCATAACTAACTTGTTCACATTTTGTGTTGAACCCATGTCAATCTGGAAGTAATCATTATTAGCCGCAGCCTGAGCATGTCCAGTACTCCAACGCGTAGTCGAGTCTCCATCAAACATGTTCGATGGCACTTCTGAGCCATAGCTAGAGGAGGCGGTAGCAGACCAATTCGAGCGACTAAGGGTGGAACTACTATTTCCTGCCTGCGTTCCGTTCCAGGTAAAGGTAGCTACTCCACTAGCTGGCAAGGTATAGGAGAAGTTTTCACCGCCCCAGTTGACGCCAAATGTTTGGGTAGAAGAGGCATCATTGTAGACGATGAGTGCCTTGGAGCCGTCTGGATTTTTGAAGGCCACCGTCCGCAGGTCGTTACTACCAAGGTCGTCAGAAGCGATACGGTACGCATTTGGTTTGACAAACTTGCTAATTTGACCCACAAGATAGTAGTCGATGCTATACGTGATGTTCCCTGTATTATCGTCGATGTACACCAACGCCCCACAATTGCTACAGGAGCCAGGACCAAACTGAGGATTAGAGGCAATCGTCCACTCTATGAAGGTCTGCGACCAGTTACGAAGGATATCAATGTACTGCCCCATATTGGAGAAATACGAATTCCAATTTGTGTTGCCAGTGCTTGGCGAGGCTTCTGTGAAAAATGTGCCCTTGTCCGGGTACATATTGTGAACCGTTGTCTGAGCATCCACAGACCCTGCGTACTTGTGCCATGCGGTGCCAGCTACATAGGGATTGGTTGCTGAGTCGTTGAGAATGGTCTCAGGATATTCTGGGTGGTCCCAGTTATGATCGTAGATGATGATTTTGGAATTGATGCCATTGTTGGCGAAGGTTGGTCCCAGATTGTTTTTGATAAACGTGTTTTCCTGGTCGGCGGTAATGTTGTTGCCGAAGTTGGCATAGCTATAGACAGGCTCGTTCTCCGGTGTAATACCCCAGATGGGAATATTCTGTGCGCCGTAAGCCTGAATGAATTTCACAAGGTAGTTGGCATAGGCGTCATAGTAGGACGGATTCAATGTGCTGTCGTTACCTGAGCCTGTCAGCATCCACTGTGGCACGCACCAAGTTGTAGCCATAGTGGTGAGCGACGGATTGAGTTGCATAGCCTGATGAATCAGGTCAGTTATGCCGGAGGAAGTATCATAGTTGATCGAAAAGTTGTTGAGATCGGAATCGGGTGAGCCATTGTTATCATCATAGGAACACGGTTGATTAGGTCCGTTTTGATCAGAACCTCCGATTGGTTGACGAAGCATGCTCATACCAATACCGTTGTTGGGATCAAAAAGCTGCTGCATGAGCGCATCACGTTGGCTCTGATTCAGTTTGTTTTCAAGTTCCCAGACCGACGAGCCATTGAGCGAGGCACCTACACCAACCATCTGCTGATAAGAGGTATTCTCATCCACTGTGATACTTTTCGCCTCTGTCGAAGTACCAGATGCAAAGGCGAGATCATTTTGTGAGGACAGTTTGTTGTTCTGATCTGCTGTTGTCAGGGTAACATGCACTGGCTCACCGTCTGCATGTGCAGGAGAGCGAGGAACAAGGACAAAGGCGAGAAGCAAAGAGAGAAGTAGTAAGGCACATCCAAAGACGTACCAACGTCCCGAAGAGGTGAAAAAGGTTCGCGATTTCATGAAGGTTTCTCCTCGTTGAGTTGTGCATAACACAAATGAGCAAGAACTCGACGTAGCTCAGATTGTATGCCTACAATGTAAACAGCGAATTGCTAGAAAGTGACCGCGTAATCGTAGCAGTATCTTATTAGAGTGCAACCCTTTCCATGTTTACCTGTTTTGGTGAAGCAAAAAAGTGGCGTAGAACAAGACTACCAGCCCCCTGCGCCCAACTTTCATAGCCCAAAGGCTCTATGATGCACTCTAAGGTCTCGCTAAAGCGGGAGAATGTATGTTCTTTGAGCGCGACTTTCATCGGCTCAAAGAGTAGATCGCCAGCAGCAATGACGGTATCAGGGCTGGAAACGACAATGCAATCAGGGTTGAAAATGTTTACCATGTTTGCGAGCGAAACGCCGAGAAGTATTCCGGTGCGCTGAAAAGCTGCAATAGCTGCTGTATCTCCCTGTTGAGCAAGGACAACGATTTCGTCAATCGTAGGTTGTTTCACTCTCCTTTCTAAACTGCTATAAGCAGTTGTGTCTAGTTGTTCAAGGTAGTTGGTGATGATGCCAGGTTCAGAGATATAAGGCTCCAAGCAACCGTGCTTTCCGCACTCGCATAGCCTACCATCCGTGATAATCGTGGTATGTCCAAACTCACCTGCCCCTCCCGACGCTCCACGATAGAGATCGTTGTTAATGATAATGCCCATACCAATGCCTCTGCCAATAGAAATGCTGAGTACTTGACTGTAGCGGCGCCCAACGCCAAAGAGGTTCTGATAAATGGCAAGACAGTTCGCATCATTATCTATATGTACAGGGAGATTTAGACGTGTCTGAAGAGGAACTGAAATTTCAACGTTATGCCAATTTAAGATAGACGAATCAATACACTTCCCTTGCTCGGCGGCAATAAAACCTGCTAGCCCACAGCCGATACCCACAATCTTTGCGAATGGAACACCACTTCCCTCTATAAGACGATTAGCCGCCCCCGCCAATAGCTCTACAGCTTGTTCGCCTTGGTTCCGTAAACGGAGCGGCAGGTGTTCGGAATAGACAATCTCTCCGTATGAGTTCATAACAACGCCGATGGTTTCATATTCAGTCGGTTTAATCCCAACAGCAAAAGCACCATCGGCACGAATCTCTAACAAGCCTGCTTTCCGCCCTCCCGTCGATTCGGCTACGCCGCTTTCCTGTATCAGATTGAGATTCAGCAAATCATTAGTGATAGAGAGTACCGTCGCCAAACTGAGACCAGAAAGCATCGCCAACTGCGGTCGCGAGATAATTGTCTCACTACGAATAAGGTTTAAGAGGCTTTTCTGGTTGATATGACGAATCAATTTACGGTCGGCTGGCAAAACTTTTTGGCTCATACTTCCTACCCCTAAGACACAACTTTAGTTTTTGTTTGAATAAAGTCTTTACGAAAACGTCTTTTATAGACCTAATAATACGCAATAAACAAAATTTTGTCAATGTATTGACAAAAAACATGACGGTAAGTATACTTGTTTTATTAAGTTACTAAACTTAGTTTCGGAATTGCGTAACAGCAGGTTTGATTTCCTAAAAAGTCAAAGAGCAGAAAGAAAGGAGCTTCTACTATCCCCACATTCGCATGCTTTGTGCGAGAGTGCGAGCAAATACGTTTGCTTATAATTCGTTACATTTACAAGGTTGTTCAGGAGTTTATAGCTTCCTACATACGTTTGTTGCATTGATGCACGAACAGAAAGGCACATATGTTCAGCGACAGCCAGAGGCAACAAGACCAAATAGAGCATGCTACACCAATGAGTCGGCGCAGTTTCTTACATGCAACTGGTGGGATGATAGCTGGAGGGGCACTCCTCGCGGCCTGCGGCGGTGCCGCAGGGGGAGCAGGTACGAATATTACACTCACACATTACAACTGGGAATTTGGCGAGACTGGAACGCATGAGGCCATGTTGCGCTACTTCTCTGATTATCACAAAACAAATTCAGATGTAAATGTGAAACTGCAATGGATTCCAGGTGACTATCAAGCTAAATTGAACGCGGGCTTGGTCTCTAGTAGCCCCCCTGATACGTTTCTTGGCACACCAGACCCTAACCTTGTGCAGCAAGGACATCTTTCAACCGTCGATGACTTATTTTCATCCGATGTCCTTAGCGATTTTAACTCGTCTGCATTGAATTCATTCAAACTGGGTAGCCACTACTACGGAGTGCCTATTCTCGTAGACACCATGTATCTGTACTATCGCAAGAGTATGCTGGCGAAGGCAGGAGTACAGCCTCCACAAACGCTCGCAGACCTTGCAAAAGCCGCTAAGGCGACAACAACAGGCAACGTCAAAGGACTTTTCCTGGGCAACGATAGTGGCACCATTGCAGTGGAGCGTGGCGTGATCTGGAGTGCTGGTACTGATTACATAGCAAACAATCAAGTTGCCTTCGCTACTCAGAAAGTCGCTGACGGCATTACCACCTTGCGGGACATGTCGAAGAATGGTGCATTGTTGCAAGATGCTCCTACAGACTGGTATGATGCCACTGTCTTTCTCAATGGCTTGGTTGCTATGCAGTATACGGGATTGTGGGCAATGCCAGCGATCATCAAAGCCTTAGGAGACGATGTTGGCATTCTACCCTGGCCTGCAGCGGACTCAAGCACGCAACCATCCGTTCCTTCTCTGCCAGCAGGCTTCATTGTGAACGCCAAAGCGAAACACGTCGATGCCTCAAAAGCACTTACCAAATCGCTCTGGATTACGAATACTCAAGTTCAGCAGGACTGGAATGTCGGCTATGGCTTCCATATTCCTCCACGTAAGAGTGCTGCCACGAGTGCGGCAAAATTAAAAACAGGCTTGGCAGCAGAAGGTGTTCAAATGCTTAATCAGTATGGGCATATCATTCCGGTCCTCTGGACTAGTACGATGGGAACCTACCTGTCTGATGCAATTGGCAACATTCTAAAGAAAAATGCTAATGCTCTGTCTACCCTGACTACAGCTCAGCAAAAGTGTCAAGCAGAGTTGAGCAAGCTACCAACCTTCTCCTAGGAAGTATTGAGAGAAGACTTTTAATTTATTATCGAGATGCTCTTGTGTCTCCGTGATGCAAGAGCATGCATTTGACAGGAGTGCTATGTGAACATACAACGCAGTTTGTCTGCCCCTAGTGCTACGCACGCAACGGCAACGAAGGTTCATAAACGCCGTACTCGGTCAATGGAGCTTCAATTCTGGCTAGGAGTCGGCCCTCTCTTGCTAGGTCTGCTCATCTTTACCTATGTTCCCATCGTTTGGGGATTTATTCTTAGCTTCGCCAATGCACAAAATACAGTGTTGCCAACCGAGTTCGTGGGCCTGCAGAACTACATTACGATGCTGAGTGATTCCGAATTTCTGCATTCACTACTCATCTTTGCTATTTTTGCGCTTTTCATTGTTCCTACAGAGTTTGCACTGGCATTGTGTCTCGCTCTGTTAGTCAATATCGCGCCGCGCGGCAAAACTTTTTTCCGCTCTGTATTCTTTCTGCCGACTGCCTGTTCTTTTGTCGCTGCATCGCTCATCTGGCGTTCTAGCTTGTTTAACGGGCTTAGTTCAGGTGCGGTCAATAGCCTGTTGCACTTCTTTGGAGTTACACAGCCTATTGCCTGGATTAGCGATACCTCTTTTCCCTGGTACTGGCTCGTGCTTGTCACTGTACGTCTCTGGGTCGATCTTGGTTTTTACATGATTATCTTTCTTGCTGGCTTACAGGATATTCCGCGTGAACTTTATGAAGCGGCTCTGGTTGATGGAGCGAGACGTGGTAGACAGACGTTTTTCAACATCACCTTTCCCCTCCTACGCAATACATCGGTGCTTGTTGCATTACTGAGTATGATTAGCGCATTCCAAGCATTCGATGAGTTCTATAACGTTTTGAGTATATCGACCTCTGGCGGTGGCAATGCCTCGGTTGCACAAACTCCACTCATTTACCTCTACCAAGTTGGATTTAACTCAGCAGATTACGGGCGAGGAACAGCAGGAGCCTTTATTCTAACGGCGATCATCGTCGCAGTTACTATTATTCAAGGACGACTGCTGGGCTTTGGCAGCAAAGAGGGCTAGCTACAACGCTCGTAGAGAGACAATGTATCGCAAAGTAGCATCTGTAAGCGGAACTCTATGGTATACAGAGAAAGGATTGGTTATGGCTCTAAGTATAAGAAGACGCCCACGAGGAAGTGGAGAAAAGTTCCCAACGCGCTTACTGGTATTCGTGTATCTCCTTCTTGGCATCGGCTCGCTCATTTTCCTCGTACCATTCTACTTGATTCTCAGAAATGCACTGATGCCGCAAAATCAATTATACGCATTTCACTGGATTTGGTTTCCTTGGCCCTTAAACTTTGATAGCTTCACTGCGCTCTTTAACAATCCTGATGTGCCTATGCTTACAGGATTGCAAAATTCGTTGTTCATCGCGGTCTGCTCAGTAATTGGACAAATCTTTTTCGCATCGCTGGCTGGCTACGCGTTAGCACGCATTCCCAGTCGCTATAGCAACATTGTCTTTTTTGCCATCCTTGCGACAATGTTAATTCCAGGCGCGATAACGTTTGTTCCTGGCTTTGTCCTGGTTTCATACCTCGGTTGGGTCAGCACACTACAGGGGCTAATCGTTCCCACACTCTTTAGTGGCTTTGCGACCTTCTGGTTTCGTCAACATTTCCTGAATTTTCCCAGTGAGTTGGAAGACGCAGGTCGTATCGACGGCCTGAGTTTTTGGGGCGTGTACTGGCGTATTGCTCTACCCAATGCGAAAGCCATTCTAACATCGCAGGCAGCGATTATCTTTATTTGGAACTGGAACTCATTTTTGTGGCCTCTCGTAATAGGGCAAGATCAATCTTCATGGACGGTGCAAATTGTCCTATCAAGTTTCGTGACAGCACAGTCGATCAACCTATCACAAGTGTTTGCAGGTATACTCGTGAGCATTCTCCCTCTCTTACTCGTCTTTCTCTTTTTCCAACGCTACATTGTGGAAGGAGTTGCACGCTCTGGCATCAAAAGTTAGAAAGAAGTGCGATTTCCCCGAACAGAATGAGAAGAAAAAAGACACCCATTATTTAGCCCACTGTTTCTATGAATGACGAAGGGAACTTCTACGTGATTGAAACTAAAGGACAGGCTATCCAATTTGTTGAGCGTAACGGCCAAAAATATTGGATTTTGACCACGCAGAATACTGCTTATGTGATAGGAACTATTGCAAACGGTCGCCTCTCTCATTTCTACTGGGGCGAGCGACTTCTTGGACCAAATGACTACCCAGGCGTAGGACGGCCTCTCTCAACGTATGGACGTGAACAACTTGCGATGCCTAGCGACGAATATCCGACCTGGGGCGGCTTTCTGTATTCGGAACCCTGCCTCAAGATAAGCTATGCCAATGGAAATCGAGACACAAAGTTGCTCTATTCTACTTATCGTCAGGAAGGCGATGAAAATGAGTTGCCCGTTCTGGTCATCACATTACAGGAGTCGGCCAATCCTCTGGAAGTTGATCTATATTACAGAATCATTCCTGAATTCGACTTGATCGAACGAAAAGCTATTATACGCAACGTTAGTTCAGAATGGATAGACCTAGAAAGTACGCTATCAGCCGCATGGCAGCTTCCCAAGCTCTATACAGGGAACTATCGTTTGACGCATCTGAGCGGACGTTGGAGTAGCGAGACTCAACTACGCCGTCTTTCGCTCAGTGCAGGACGACATGTGCTGGAGAGCCGACAGGGACTCACAAGCGCAGATGCTAATCCTTTCTTTGCCGTAGATATTCAAACGCTTGATAGCGCAGGTGCTAGCGAAGAGCAGGGGCAAGTCTGGTTCGGTGCTTTAGCCTGGAGCGGCAACTGGAAGATTACAGTCGATCAGCATTTTGATCCTATGCGTGCATATGTTGCAGGTGGTATAAACGACTTCGATTTTCGTTGGCGGCTGTCCCCTGATGAGGAATTCAGCACGCCCCCTTTTTTAGCAGGGTATACGGCTCACGGGTTTGGTCAGGCGAGTCGCAACCTGCACCAACATCAACTAAAGTATCTCCTTCCTCGATCCGTTGCACATCAGCTTCGTCCTGTGCTTTACAATAGCTGGGAGGCCGTTTCTTTCGACGTGAACGAGGAGAAGCAACTTGCCCTGGCACAGCGAGCAGTACAAGTGGGGATTGAACTATTTGTCGTCGATGATGGCTGGTTCGGCGAACGGCATCATGATCGCGCGGGTCTGGGCGACTGGTGGGTCAATCCGCAAAAGTTTCCACGCGGCCTTGACCCGTTGATAGCTGAGGTCCATCGCTTAGGAATGAAGTTTGGTATCTGGGTTGAACCTGAAATGGTCAATCCTGATAGTGACCTGTATCGCGCTCATCCTGAGTGGGTGTATCATTTTTCTGAACGGGACGGCAGCCAGCATCGGAACCAACTCGTGTTGAACTTGGCTCGTTCAGAGGTAGCATCTTACATCTTTGACAGCCTAAATCGTTTGTTAGAGCAGCATACAATTGATTTTGTGAAATGGGACTTTAATCGCTCTGTCACCGAACCAGGTTGGCCTGATGCACCATTGGAGAAGCAGCGAGAGGTCTCTGTACGCCATATACAGGCATTTTACCAGATAGTTGAGCAACTCCGCGTGAAACACCCGCATGTGCTGTGGGAGGTCTGTGCTGGTGGTGGTGGGCGGGCTGACCTTGGCGCACTCGCACGTTTTGATCAATGTTGGACAAGCGACAATACAGACCCCTTTGATCGCTTGCTGATTCAGGAAGGATACTCTCAAGTATATGCGCCGAAAACGATGATGGCATGGGTCAGTAACTCACCGGAGTCTACTCATATCAATAATCGCGCTCTCGGCCTTACATACCGCTTTCATTCAGCAATGATGGGTTCACTTGGTCTGGGTGAAGACCTACATCGTTATTCTGATGAAGAGATGGAGCAGGTAGCGGAGTTCGTTGCGGAATACAAATCAATTCGCCATACTATCCAGCACGGTTTGCTCTACCGCCTTATTTCGCCGCGCACGGGTGATATGGCAGCAGTCCAGTATGTCAGTGAGGACATGAGTGAGTCGGTTGTCTTTGTCTTCTGGCACTCACAACACTACTGGCAGGTGGCACCACGTATCTACCTACGTGGGTTGGAGGCGAGCGGACTTTACCGAATTGAAGGTATCGCATATGAGCACCATCTGGTGAGTGGTCAGAGTTTAATGAGTACTGGTATCGCACCAGAGCTACGCGGTCACTTTGCAAGCGCACTCATTAAGCTATACATAACCGAATAGGTAACATATATTGTATAGCTAGGAGTTCGTATGAATAGTATGGAACGTGAAGATGATTTCTCTTTCCCAGTCGGCTTTCTATGGGGCACCGCTGACTCGGCCTATCAAGTGGAGGGAGCCTGGAATGAAGATGGTCGGGGAGAAAGCAATTGGGACCGTTGGTGTCACACACCAGGAAAGATTCGGAGTGCAGGTACAGCCGATGTTGCTATCGACCGCTATCATCGGTGGCGTGAAGATGCTGACTTGCTGCAACAGTTAGGGGTGGACGCTCATCGTTTCTCTATTGCGTGGTCGCGTGTCCAGCCAGATGGACATGGTGCCTTTAATGCGAAAGGTATTGCGTTCTATGATCGCTGGATCGATGCTTTACTAGCTAGAGGTATCCAACCGTTTATCTGTCTCTGTCATTACGATATTCCACAAACATTGGAGGATCAAGGAGGCTGGGTCAACCGCACAATTACTGATCGCTTTGCTACATACGCGGAGGAGATGGTGCGTCAATTTGGGGATCGTGTCAAGTATTGGCTCACCTTCAATGAACCTATCTGTATTGCAGATGGACACTACGCGCAAACGATTGAGCCGCCAGGACTGGGCGACCCACAGGCAGGAGTACAAGTTGGACACCACTTGCTATTAGCACACGGTAAAGCTGCTCGCGCGATGAAGTCGCTTAACAGCCAGCTTCAGATAAGCCAAGCATGGAATCTCTACCCTATCCATCCTTTTACCGCGCAACTTCTCTATAAACCAGAAACTGCAACAGCCTACACGAAGGATACGATTCCTCTGTCAGAAAATATGGCACGAGCCGTTCAGTTAGCCGACGGGTATATGAATCGTTGGTGGCTTGACCCGCTCTATCTAGGAAGGTATCCCCAGGACATTTGGGAGCATCGCACCTACCATCCTACGATTCTTCCCGGTGACATGGAACTCATTCATTTGCGTCCAGACTTTCTTGGTCTCAACTACTATTGCCGCTTTGTGGTCCGTCCAGTAGTAGATGCTGACAGATTTCATTTCGCGCTTGTTTCGCCACAGGAATTCGGTGCCGCCACGACCTCAACCAACTGGGAAATTTATCCTCGTGGTTTATACGAGATGTTGATGCGCCTGTACAAAGACTACGATCACCCAATTCTCTATGTCACGGAAAACGGAATGTCACATACTGACATAGTTACTCCAGATGATCGTATTCATGATTCCTATCGTATTGATTTTTTGCATCGGCATCTAATAGAATTGTGTCGTGTTTTAAAGAAAGATGTACCAATACACGGCTATTTCGCCTGGACTGCGATTGACAATTTCGAGTGGGAAGAAGGATGGCATCATCGCTTTGGCCTGATATATCTCGATTATCGGACACTCGCACACACAGTAAAAGATAGCGGAAGATGGTATCACGATATTATTACTCACTAATTTCATTATGATTTTCAACGGCTATAAGAATTTTAGAAGGACCCATCTTATGAGACCATGCCTTGTAACTATCCTGAAAGAATGTTTCTCTATGCAGTCATTCTATTAGAGTCGAGCAAGCAAAAGGAGTTTGATGAGCAGCATCAGGATGCCGGTCTTGAGTGCGATGATGACTACTAGGAGCAGGAACACAAGTGCAAGGACAAGCAAGAGAAGGAGACGTAATCTCCTTCTCCTTTGCGTCTGAGATGGGCTTGACGCAGAGGGTGTGATAGCAGGTTCTTGTACCTGTCGGTTGTCAGTAGAGATGGAAGGCGAAAGAAGCACAGAAGGAAGGCTCTCTGCTGCAAGGACTGCATCGGTTGTTATATCCTGCCACAACGCTTCCACCGTGGCAAACCGCGCCTCGCTGTTGAGTGATAATGCACGTTGGAGGGCTTGAGAAACACCCACAGGAACGGTTGAAACGAGCTGATGTGCTGGTGGAAGTGGATCGCTCGTTCTGCTCACTAGACGAGAGAGGGCACTAGGTGGCACACGACCCGTCAGAAGTGTGTAGAGCGTGGCTGCAAGCCCATAGACATCGGTTCGTGGTGTCGTTCCTCCTGTATATTGTTCAGGGGCAGCATAGTTGGAGGTGCCCGCAAACACCATCGTCGCCGTTCCTGCCACAAAAGGTTTCGCCGTCCCGAAATCGACGAGGACGGCACTCTGAGCGTTGGAAGGCACAACAATGTTGGCAGGCTTGATATCTCGATGCAGAATGGGCGGCGTTTGCTGATGCAGGTAGATGACCGCATTCACGACAGGAGCCACAAGCAGGAGTACAAGAGGCAGAGAAAAGTGGGAGTCTGCTTGCTCTTGGCGCAGGATATCCAGGTTCCGTCCTGGAATGTAATCCATGAGCAGATAGCTGCGCTTGAGCGAGTCGTGTTCAAATATACGATAGACCCGAGGCAAGGCCGGATGATGAAGCGACTGAAGCAGGCGACCTTCCAAGACAAAGCGTTCTCGCTCTTGCTGGGTTGGAGTAAAGCTTTCTTTGAGGGCAAACGGCAGGTGCGAGCCAAATTTCTGGGTGACGAGGTAGACCGCGCTGCTTTGTCCTTGCCCTAGCAAGGCTTCCACGACGTAGTGCCCTCCATCGGTGTCTCGCACCGTGAATCCTATTGGAAGTGTGAGTTGTTCGTGTTTCATACTCTCCCTGTATCTGCTGTCGCGAAACCGATGCTGTCAAGATATCACATGCTTGTCCCTCAAGAGAACTCTTTCAAGCCCCTCGTTGCTTCCAAAAGACGATTGTCCACTGAATGAAGTAAACGTGATGGCGGGTGCGTTTGTGGGACACTCTCTCAAATACCTCTCGTCACGTATAAGAGCAGGGACAGCAGATACTCTCCTTCTGGCATACTCTATAAGAGAACAGAGTTGTATCAAGCAAGACATGCTCTTCAAGAGTTATAATTAGAAAGAAAAGGTATGACATTACATACAGGAGTTCTGGAAGACGATCCAGTGATTTGTGGGCTTCTTTCAGAAGCCCTGGAGCGAGAAAACCACATCGTGAGTGTCTATCATGCTGGATGGGACATGGTAGAGGCGTTCGTGCAGAATGAGGAAGAGGTTACGGAGTCAAAACGCTTTGATGTGGTTCTCGTTGATCTGTTCCTTCCAGGGGAACTCTCTGGTACCGAGAAGAAACTCCTATCAGAACATCTTAGAAACAGGTAATGATATACTGCAAAATAATTACTCTCTCTGTTCTCATGAGAAAAACAGTCGAGGCTCTCCTTGATTGGGAAGGCATGCAAGAATGCCATCGCTATCTTCTCACACACGCTGGAATAAGTACCGATAGAACGCTAGTAGAGGTGAGTTGCACCCATCGCGTCCACCATTGGAGTAGCGGTAAACGCTGGTGCAATGGCATTGACCCGTATTTGAGAGTGAGCCAGTTCCAGGGCAGCCGTCTTCGTAAGGTGAATACACGCCGCTTTGGAGGAGGCATAGGCAACGTAGCCAGGATTGCCGATAATGCCTGCAACGCTTGCTGTGTTGATAATTGAGCCTACTTGACCATATAGACGCTCAGGCTCCGCAGACCTGAGCAATGATTGCCTCCGCCGTCGGTCGAGCCACAGCTGCACCACGCCAAGCCACATGCTGATCGGGCCGCACAAGGAGGAGCGGAGTACCGTAGCGTTCTTCGAGCATCTCACCACGCAAGTTGAGCGTGTCCAGAGGCATTCCGCGTTTCGCAGCAGCCTCGACGAATGAACTTCCATCGGCATCATCACGGAGCCGAAGCAGCGATACACCGCTTCCCAGCCGATCATAGAGGGACGCTCCATCTGGTAGCCACAAATGCGGAAGCCGTGCTCCCGGTCGAGCTGTCGGCGAATACTCCTGGCCTTCAGAAGGAGAAGGTGTTCCATCGTCAACGATCACTGGCGAGGCATCGTACTGGTAGCCTAGCACGAGTCCTAGACTGTGAAACTCGCGATCTTTGGTTGCCTGGATCACCTGAGCAGCCGCACGCCGCGCCTGCTCACCGACAAGACCTGGGGCGTCTAGCCTTGAATTGCTGAGTTCAGGGGCAAGTACGCTCATATTCGCCACCGCCTCCCGAATGGTTCGCTCGGCAATGGGTCGCCGTTCCGCCTCATAGCTTGCCAGCAGACGCTCTCCTCCCCAGCCCTCAAGGACCGCTGCGAGCTTCCAGCCGATGTTGACCGCATCGCCAATGCCCGTGTTAAAGCCATGACCGCCCCAAGGCGGATTGAGATGTGCGGCGTCTCCAACCAAGAAGACACGACCGTTGCGATAGCGATCAGCTAGTAACATGCGTGCTGTCCAAGGGTCTGTTCCAAGTACTTCTGCATCGATCTCGGCACCGACGAGGCCATTAATCAGGGCGTGTGGGTTAGCTTGACCCCTCTCAGCAGATATACCGTTGGCAATCAGCCACCACTGGTCCTCCATATCCATACGACCCAGGACCCCAGGGCACGCGGGGTTGAGTACCCAATAGTGAACCGCTGGACCATGAGGTTGTCGCTTCGCCAGTTCAGGTGCGCGAAAGACAATACCGAAGTTCGGACGTTGATCTGAAGTTCCCACATAGTGGACGCCGATGACCGCTCGAACAACGCTACGGGAACCATCGCAACCCAGGACATAGGACGCCCTAATCTGCCGTTGTTTCCCCTGCTCGTTCGTAATCATCGCCTCGACACCATCGTCATGCTGTTGAAGCGAGTACAATGACCAGCCCAGACAGAGGTGGCATGGCTCCAGATTGCTGACCGCCTCTCGCAGCACCTCTTCGACCAGTGGCTGGGTGATCTGCTGCCCTGCCTCTGCAAAGTCATCATTACGGTGCGGTGACAGACCGAGGCAATCGGTGAAACGCATCACCTCGTGACCGAGCAACGTCGTGCAGAACACAACATCCTGGGACCACTCCACCTTGAGCGGTGCTACCTCACGTATGCGTTCGACCAGTCCCCAACGACGAAAATGTTCCATGGTCCGAATATTGGTCGTCTTGGCACGTGGTCTGAGTTGGGAGACGGTTAGTCGTGGCTCGACAATCACGCATTGCACCCCTCGCCGCCCCAACTCGACAGCGGCACTCAGTCCGACAGGGCCGCCCCCAACGATGAGAACAGCCGTTTCCTGAGGAGTATCTTGACTTTTATCTATGGTATCTCTGGTCGTCATGGTACAACCTCTCACATCACAAAGGCACAAGTCTGAGGACTTTTTCGGCGTTCCCATGTGCAATTTTGGCTCTGTCGGTAGGACTGATGGGTGCTTGCTCCAGAAATGTTCTGCCCTGCTCATTTTTACTATAGGGATAATCGACTGCATACATAATACGATCGGCTCCCATAACTTGTAGGGTGAGCAAGAACGGGGGAAGGGTAAACATCCCGCTGGGTGTGACATACATCTGTTGCAAGAAGTAGTCCGCGATAGGTCGTTGCAGATGTTTGGCTGTCTGGGTTAACATCTCAGCGAAGCGATCCAGATAAAAGGGAATCATCTCGCCCCAGTGACCGAGAATAAGTTGTAAACTGGGATAGCGATCAAAAACTCCAGCGAGGATCATGTGCAGCGCGTGGGTACCTGTCTCTAGGTGCCATCCCCAGCCAGCAGTCGCAAATCTCGCACTAACGGCTGGATCAAGACCAGCATAGTAGGCATCCTGCACCGCTTTAGGCGGGTACGACGGATGCAGATAGATGGGAACCTCCAGGGCCGCCGCCGCTTCTAAAATGGGCTGAAATAGAGGATCGTCCAGGAAAAGGCCATTTGTTCGCCCACCAATCATCGCGCCTTTGAGACCAAGCTTCTGCACCGCACGTTCTAACTCTGCGGCGGCAGCTTTAGGGTCAGGTGTCGGTAACGTCGCAAATCCGGCAAAGCGGTCAGGATGAGTCTGGATAGTAGCCGCAAGCTGGTCATTGATCTCCTTAGCTAGCGGTACTGCCTCCGCTGCGGGGATGGCAGGTAGCCCTGCTGGCGTGTAGGAGAGGACCTGGACATCAATGCCCATCGCATCCATGCGCTGCAAACGACCAGTCCCTACATCTTCCAGTGGTGCATCAGGAGGGCTGTATCCCAACAAGTGAGATGCACTTTGACCAGGAAAATATTTTGCTACTGCCTTCTTGATCTCAGCAATCTGGAAGTGCTCTTCAATCGTAATGATTTTCATGTACGCACCTTTCACTGGTGTTTTTACACGCTGGCTTCCTGCTTCTCAATAACCACCATCAGCAACCCGCCAATCAAGCCCAGATTCTTGAGAAACTGGAGCAATTGCTTTTCGCGCTCCGATCCAGGCTCTTCTTTCCAGAAAGGATGCCCCACAAGTGTCGTTGGAATCAGGCTGCCGATCAGCAGAGTCGCCACGAATCTAGGCGCGATGCCCAGGCCGAGGAGGAGACCAGCAAGGATCATCAACGCACCGTTGAGTACCACAGCCTGCTCTGGTTGCGGGATACCTGCTGCCGCAACCATCTTTGGGCGTCCACCAGGCTTACTAAACGCTCCCCATCCACCAACAATGAAGATACCGGAGAGAAGCGTGTTCATCACTGCTCGTATCATACTTGTGTCCCTTCTGTCTCCTGCATGGGTGGTAGTTCACGCATCGGTTCCGAAGCAAAGGTATCAAACGCGCTACTCCGCTTGGGAAAATCGGTGGCCTCGAAGGGAAAGATGTCATACTCAGCCAGCCCCCTCTGTTGGTAGGGATCCGTGGTCAGGAGTTGACGAAGCTCCTCTTCACTCGATGCCCGTGCCACAACGATCCCCCCGATTGGTGGCTCCCGCCGCCCAGAGACGAGGAATCTTCCAGACTCATACTGCCGTTGCACCCACTCGCCGTGTAGTGGCAGAGTGCGGTTGATCTCGTCAAGCGGCTTTTGGAAACGAGAGATTAGGACAAACATTCGCATAATGCCTCCACATAATATGACATGCTTGTATGGTTTACTTCTCCCAAAGGAGTGCGCTCTGAGGGTAGTCTTCCACCCATCACCATAACTAAAGCGGAGAGCGTGGATCACCGATTGGCACATGTAGATCGAAGGGTTCAGAGGGCTGAAATTCACCCCTATAGGCGCGTTCGTGTAGCTCGGAGAACGAGGTACCAGCCTTGTATGCCGCGATCATCTGCTCAGGCTCGACGGGCATCCCTATGGGATTGGTGGCGAACTGTGGTGAAGTACGCATCCACTCACTGGACTCCTGCCAATTACTAAAATTATCGACTTGTAATTCAACGCTATTGCCGTCGGGGTCCTCATAGTAGAAGGAGGTTGTCAGACCATGATCCAGGCTCGCATGCGGCTTGATACCTAGAGCTTTGAGTCGCACATAGTTGTCGAATAAATCGCCCATTGACGGGTACTCGAAGGCACTATGATGGAAACCTGTGTGCATCAGCTTGTCAGCGTCCTCGCTTAAATAGGGTGAAACCAGTAACGCGAGGCGATGGTTGGCCCCGTCGTTGGTGAGCCACGCTCCACCAGGAAAATGATAGTTCGCCGTCATGCCTACTACGGTGCCGTACCACTCAATCATCTCATGCAAACGTGCTGTCTTCAGATTGAAATGGTGCAAGATAGGTTTCACGGAATTCGTGTTCTCAGATAGGTGGGACATTCCTTTTCTCCTCTCAAGGTGTTGAGATGAGAGGCATCTCTTCCACGAGACGCGTCTCTCCTGTGAGATAGCTTCAGCTCTTCTTTTGTCCTGTTTCTACAGCGGAATACACTCCTCTCTATTTCTGCTTACGCTCGTGTGCCCACGACAGGATTATGAATCCGACCAATACCTTCGATCTCGACTTCAACAACATCCCCGTCGTGTAAAAAGAGCGGAGGAGTGCGTTTGAAGCCCACACCTGATGGTGTGCCCGTTGCGATGATATCCCCAGGCTCTAACGTCATGAGAGTACTGAGAAACGTGATCACTTTCGCCACTGAAAAGATCATATCAGCAGTGTTCGCATGTTGTACCACCTGCCCATTGACTTTGGTGGTCAGCACAAGGTCCTGTGGATTGGGAATATCAGATGCAAGTACTATTCCGGGTCCCATTGGCGCGAAGGTGTCAAGTGCTTTGCCAGCCATATACTGGCTTGTCTGCATTTGCAGGTCACGCGCACTCACGTCGTTCATGATGGTATACCCAGCAACATACTGAAGAGCCTCCTGCTCAGAAACCTCTTTACAGCGTGTGCCAATGATGACCGCTAATTCCCCTTCATAGTCGATCTGATTACTTGCACGAGGCAAGAGAATAGGACTGGTTGGACCAACTAAACTGTTGCGATACTTTCCAAAGAAGATAGGGACTTGTGTTTGTGCTAGCCCAGCTTCGTTCGCATGCTCAGCATAATTGAGACCGATACAAAGAATTTTATCGGGATCAGGGACTGGTGGCCCGAATTCAACGGATGCATCCTGGAGTATTCCAGATGCATCAGGGCTAGCATTGAATGCCTCACGAGCCCGTGTGAAGACCTCCTGCACAATTGCAGGTCCAGCCATGAGCAGATGTTTGGTCGTCTCCAGGACACCCTCATGCTGAAGAGTTGCGACATCCACCACGAGGCCCTTGTGTTCCACACCGGCACGCCAGTTTTCATCCGTGCGTTCGCGTGTGCGGTAACTCACGAGTTGCATAACGACGTTTCCCTCCTCCTACTGATAATAGTAGCCTAAAATAAAATTTTTTAGAGGCTTGATTGAATTGAATGATACAGGATGCATTCTTCGACAAAGGAGAGTATTTTCATGTAAAAGGCACGAGCTAGGGTATGTAACTCCGCCGAATGGCCTGTCAAGCGCTGTATGCCTACATCGACAAATGGCGCGGAGGTGAACATCTCGGCAACATGGCTGAGTGCTTCTGGCTCACCACGCCAGATGTGATCATGTTCGGGAACAATGAATTGGACGGGGACTCGCACTTTAGCAGCGACTTGAGGGAGGCGTGCGCCCCATGTCTGTGCCTCCGCAAGCTCTATCGCAGCAGTGGGAACGTCGCGTTCCGGGTCGTAGTGAGCTTGCTCTTCTGGATAGGACCATGTCGGACCGTACATAGCCCTGACTTTAATCGCGATATCCATCATCACGGTCGGGGCATCACTGACCAAAGACGCAAAGGCTCCCTTGGTCTGCTCATTGTAGAGAGCACCCGCACCGGTCATATTCATACCGATCAGGCGTTCATGTGGCTTTTCTGCCGCGAGCAGCAAGGAAATCATTCCCCCTATCGAATGCCCAATCAAAAACATCCCTGCCGATTGTTGACCATAACTATCCCAAATTTCTGAAAGTGCCTGCTGAAGGATGGGAACCTGACCATCGAGTGAGAGCTGATCAAATGGAATGGAAGTAGCTGTCCCATATCCGGGGCGATCAAGAGCAAGGATGGAGTAGCCTAACGAGGCGCAGAACTCAAGCAATGATGACGAAGGGGTATCAAAATATTTGCTTGTGTACGTCCCACCATGTACTGCGACGAGGAGTGCTCTTGAGTGTCCATTCGCCGCGGGAAGAAAGCGTCCTGAAAGTTTCATGCTACCAGCATCGATGCTGACAGATTGACCTGGCATGGTTGTTCCCTTTCTTACTCTCTACTCAACAACGTGAGAGCGTTCTTTTCTGTGGTACTGTTCGCTCAGTCAATATCCGTTGTCTCGGATGATCCTATCCTCATTGATAGGAGATTGTCTTTGCCAACCTGGACAAATTCTCCTGGAATATTGTATATTATGCATAATGTATGGTACATTTGTCAAGAGGAAGAGAATGCAGTATGCTACTCATGCAGCGGGTATTTTTCTTCTGGCCTGTGCTCAGGCAGCCAGCAACCGGTGGAATCAGAATGGAGTATGTAAACTTGATGGATCACACAGGAAAGGACGGCTCAACAACCATCCTGACCAAAATGACGATAGCGGAGCAGATTGCGAATGCACTGCGGCAAGACATCGTCACAGGACAGCTTCCGGCAGGAACCAGATTGCCCCAGGTGGAGATCGCGCAACGCTTTGGAGTTAGTACGACTCCCGTGCGCGAGGCATTTGGATTGTTGCAACGCGATGGCCTGGTGCAGATTGACACCCATCGAGGTGTCACCGTTTTCTTGCCAACTATCCAAGACCTGATCGAGCACTATGAAATTCGTATGGCTCTGGAGATGCTTGCCGCCGAGAAAGTAGCCGAATGCTTTGAAGCCCAGGATGCTCCTCCGCTGGTTGCCATTCTTGATGAGATGCTTGCGACCAGCAATGCAGTGCTCTATGTCGAGCGGAATCAACAATTCCACCTGCGCTTGTATCGCCTGGGAGGTCGTTCACGACTACTCACGATGATTGAGGAATTACGCAATGCGTCGCTTGCCTACAATCATCTCTATGCCGCCGCCGATGTCCCGAAAGATGCTCAACGTCTTGATGCAGAACATCGCGAGATTCTTGCCGCCTGCCAAGCCAACGATTCCGCACGCGCCGCTAATGCGGTGCGCCAGCATATTCATCAAACCATCATTCATGTCAAGAAAGTGCTTGAGCCAAGAGGAGGAGTTTGAGAATTCGATGAGTTCCTCGAACAACACGTCCATTCCAACAGGCGCAGAACGACGCCGCGAAGATTACCCACTGATTACCGGACGCGCCCACTATGTCGATGATCTGCGAGCCGAGCGGGGACGACCTGCTGTGCTGCATATGGTGGTTGTACGTAGCCCGTATGCACATGCTGAGATACAGGCTCTTCACCTGGAAGACGCTCAAGCCCTACCAGGAGTGGTGGCAGCACTGTCGGCGAGCGATCTGGTCGAGACGATGCCCGTCATGGAGAATATTCCTGTACCGCGCACGCTCAATAAGCCACGGCGCAAACCACTGGCAACTCAACGTGTACGCTATGTAGGTGATCCGGTGGCCGTGATCGTAGCTGAAACTCTTGCGGTGGCTCTGGACGCTCTCGATCTGGTCGAGATCGACTATGAACCGCTGCCAGCCGTAGTCGATCCAGAGGAGGCGTTGGCTCCTGATGCGCCTGTGCTCTATGAGGAGTTTGGCTCAAATCTGGCCTTCAATACGCAGGTCGATGGCGGCGATATTGACGCCGCTTTCGCACAAGCCGCACATATCACTCATCTGCGTGTGGTCAACCAGCGCGTCGCCCCCAGCTCTTTGGAGCCGCGTGCGTGCATGTTTGATTTTGATCCAGCCAGCGGCGAGCTACACGCTTGGCTTTCATCACAGGCCATCTATACTGCTAGAAATACGTTAGCGACCTTTCTGAGTCTCAGTCGTGAGAAAATTCGTGTCTTTAATGCCGAGGTAGGTGGTGCTTTCGGCTCCAAATCAGCTTTTGTCGGTGAAGAGATCGTGGCGGCAGCACTAGCGGTACGTCTGGGACGACCCATCAAGTGGATTGAGGGCCGCAATGAGAATTTGCAAGCGCAAACGCAAGGGCGCGGACAAATCAACTATATCGAGGCGGCCTATCAGACTGATGGACGCTTGCTTGGTCTGAAAGTACACAGTATCGGCGATCTCGGTGCATTCCTGGCTAATACGACAACTATGGTGCCCGTCGGTACCGCTTCAATGCTTAATGGCCCGTATCGCATCCAGGCCATCGAGAGCCAAGTCATCGGCGTCTTCACCAACAAAGTACCGACCGCTGCGTACCGAGGTGCAGGCAGACCCGAAGCCACTTACATCCTAGAGCGTACTATGGATCGTATCGCCCAGGAAACGGGTCTCGATCCCGTCGAGGTGCGTCGCCGCAATTTGATTGCGCCCGAAGCCTTTCCCTATACCACCCCGCTCGGCCTCCACTATGACAGCGGCAATTATCAGGCTGCGTTAGAAAAAGTCGTGGCGTTAGGTGATTACGCGGGCTGGCGTGCGAAACAGCAGGTGATGCGTCAGCAAGGCCATTCCCGGCTCTTGGGACTCGGCCTAGCAACCTTTATCGAGGTCTCTGGCGGAGCGATGGGAGGTCCAGGTGCGCCACGCGAGGCTGCAACAGTACGTGTGCGCCGCGATGGTAGTCTCCTGGTCCAAAGCGGTGTAGCGTCCAATGGACAGGGCCACTTTACAGCGTTTGCACAGATCGCTGCCACCGTTTTCGCTGTTCCCGACTCACAGGTTGAGGTGCAAATGAACGATTCCGCTCTGCCTGCCTTCGGCATCGGCACCTTTGGCAGCCGTACCATCCAGATCGCTGGTACCGCTGTGCATCTGGCAGCCGAGGCTGTGCGCGATAAGGTTTTGAGCCTCGCCGCACGCCAACTGGAAGCCGCTCCTGCTGATCTCGAATTAGCCAATGGTCAGGTAAGTGTACGTGGTGTACCTACACGCGCAATTAGCCTAGGGAAGCTCGCAGCAATGGTAGAGGAGCAACCAGATCTGATCGAGCGTGAAAAGCCTAATCCTGTCAATGGGACTCCGATTGCAGGGCTAGCAGCGTGGCGCGATTTTAGCCCAACTCACGCAACCGTCTGTTCAGGTACACATCTTGCGGTCGTCGAAATCGATGCTGAAACAGGCGAAATTCATATCCTACAGTACGTGGCGGTCGATGACAGTGGTCGGGTGCTCAATCATCACCTGGCAGACGCGCAAGTTCACGGCGCACTCGCGCAGGGCATTGGTCAAGCACTGTACGAGGAAACGATCTACAGCCAGGACGGACAATTGCTCTCTGCCACGTTGATGGACTACACGTTGCCAAACGCAGAGCAGATTCCCGCCTTCCTGACCGCATTTGTCGAAACCCCTTCGCCGATCAATCCGCTTGGTGTCAAAGGGATAGGCGAAAGTGGCGCAACTGGTGCGCCTCCCGCTATCGTTAATGCTGCATTGGATGCGCTGGCACCACTAGGTATTCGCACGCTCGACATGCCGCTCAAGCCAGAACGCATCTGGGCGAAAATCGCGGCTGCCCAAACTGGGAGTCTCTCTGAATCTGATCCGCTTACACCCGCTCTCTTTCGCACCTTCAAAGCCAAGCAGGAAGGAGGAACCTCGACGTTTGCGTAGTGTAGGATCAGGAAAGTATTTGATACATGAGAATCATTCGTCTCATTGAGAGAAGAAAGAAGGAATTGTACATATGTCTGAAGCAATCGCCATTACGAATGTCAACGTGTTTGATGGCAATGCATTGACCGAGGAACGCACGGTGGTCATTGACAATGGAGTCATCTCTGAGGCAACAACCGCTAAGAGAACAGTAGATGGTCGGCACGGCACACTTTTGCCTGGCTTCATCGATTCGCATGTCCATCTGCTGAATCTTGCCCAGTTAGAGCAAGGGACAGGATGGGGTGTGACAACCATGCTCGACATGGGGTCGCCAGCGATGGCGTTGACCGACTCGCTACGTCATCGACAGGGATTAGCCGATATTCGAGGCGCAGGCAACACGGCTAGTGCTCCGGGAGGCATACAAACGACGAGAATGGGTATGCCTGCTTCGAGTGCGGTGACTGGTCCTGCCGATGCGGATCGCTTTGTGGCAGAGCGTGTGTCGGAAGGAGCTGACTACATCAAAGTGATCGTTGAGGATCCTCGTAGAATGGGAACTGCTGCCCTTGATGGTGCCACCATCGCCGCACTGGTCAAGGCCGCCCATCAAGCGGGCCTCAAAGCGATTGCTCATGTCACCACCTTAGTCGCGCTTAGAACTGCTGCCGATGCAGGAGTAGACATCCTCACCCATGCTCCCCTCGATGCAGATGTTGACGACGATCTGGCACGCTCTCTTGCAACACGGGGCATCGTGTCGGTACCGACGTTAACTATGATGCGTGCCGTGGCAAGTCTAGCACATCGTCTGCCAACACATGGAAGCGACATCAACTATGCCCATGCTCAAGCAACAACATCAGCGTTCCACCGAGTAGGTATCACCATTCTGGCTGGAACCGATGCGAACGCCTCACCTGCTTCGCCCGCACCGATTCCGCATGGGGAAGCATTGCATGATGAATTACGTTTGCTGGTCGAGGTTGGGCTGACGCCTGTGGAAGCACTGCGTTCTGCGACGGTTCTCCCTGCTGCATTCTTTGGTTTCGCGGATAGAGGAATCATTGAGGCAGGTCGTCGGGCCGACCTGCTTCTCGTTGAGGGAGATCCGACCCAAGATATTGCTGCGACACGTGCCATTCGGAGTGTGTGGGTTGCAGGTGTGCAGGTTCGATAACAAAAGTAGAATTATCCTCTATGAATGAGGGGCGTGGAGTTCCCTCTACTCCACGCGACAGTTTTCGCAGCGTCCGAAGAGCGTAAGTGCATGCCCTTCAATGGCAAAGTTCGTCTGCTTGCCAATCGCTGCCAGTCGCTCTTGTGGAAGACAGATATCGACCTCCAGAACTCGATGACATTGAGTGCAGGTCAGGTGATGATGATGTGTACCGCCACAGACGCGATAATGATGTGTCCCATCGGCAAACTCGATGCGATTGAGAATGCCCATATCGACCAGCTTCTCAACAGCACGAAAGACGGTTGCACGTCCTATCTTTGGCTCAACTATGCGTAGCTCTTGCCACAGGTCATCGGTAGTAAAATCTTCTCCCTTGTTGGCTAGCTCTATCAGTCGCTCCGCAATGAGCCGACGTGGGCGCGTATTGCGTTGGCTCACCTCATCAAATGCTGCATAAATCTTGTCCGCAGTCGTCATAGCATATCCTTTTTGCTGTATAGGGTATAGTTTCTATGCTATCATAAACATTCCATTATTTTATTGATATATTATATCACAAGAAAGAGACAAGCATGCTCATTTCTCATCTGAGAGCAATGAAAAAACACGTGCATCCTCTTTACTTTCCGGTCCCCTGTTGCAGTGCCGTCGATAAGGCATCTAACTGATCGCCCATCCAGGTCTGATAGGTTTTGCTAGGAGGCATTGTCTCAGAGACAGGGACAATCGGAATGTTCTGCTTCTTCGCCTCATTCTGCACGTTCGTCGTGATGGGAGTCACCGTCTGTACGTTATAGATGAGAATTTTCGCTTGCTTGTTGTTGATTGAGTTGTTGATCGATGTAACCGTATCGGCTGGCGGATCGGTTCCCTCCGCATTAGCCTTCATAAACTCAAACGGTGTCAGCACATTGAGTCCTTCGGGCTGCGTTTGATACAGATAAATGGTCTCGGTCAACGCAACTGGTGTTCCCTTATATTTTGCGTTGATGGCGTCGATCTTCTGCTGCAATGGTGCAAGCGATTGCTTGAAGGTTGCCAGATTGCTGTCAAAGGTCGAGGAGTCGGCACTATCCAACTTTTTCAAGGCGTCCGTGATGCCTTGTGCGATGGCAGGCATGTTATTGACGCCGTACCACACATGAGGATTGTCAGGCAATGGATGGTCAGCGAGTTTACCGCCAGTCAAGAGGATACGGTTGGAGTTGGGCGAGGCAGAGAGCAGCTTGTCCATCCAGTCATCATAGCCAAGTCCATTCTCAATCACCAGATTGGCTGTGCTCACCTTTTGTGCCGTCTGCACGTTCGAGGTATATTCATGCGGATCAACATTCGGATCAGAGAGAATGCTGGTCACATTGACATGACTCCCTCCCAACTGCGAGACGACGTTACCATAAAAATTCTCTGCCGCGACCACGTTTATCACCGTGGAAGTGGAGGTATTCGATGAAGAGCCACTTCCCGTCGTGGTTGTGCCAAAGCTACCACAAGCACTGAGCAAAAATAGACAACTTACAAGGACAGATATCATCCAGATAACGACCCGTTTATGCGAAAACATAGAATTCCTCCTGAAAGAGCATGAAGACAACACCATCACGATGCGGAAGACGCATGCTCATGTAACGATACGTTGTATCTTTTGAGAGCATAGCACAGCATAAGCAGAATGTCAATGAGATATTGTCTCAATATATGAATACTGATAAAATGTGTGCGATTATCACTACCTGCCCATATAGGCAAGACCTTGCCTAAAACCGGCACAGAGAGTGCCACGGAGAAACAGCAGGAGCGACTGCGCTGGAAAAGCAACTCCTATCAGGACGGGTCCCATGCTCAGCAATAAGAACTCTATTTGACCTAATTCACCGGCTACTCGCACTAACAGGTGTGAAACACGAGGAGCAACTACGTGTTTCACACCTGTTAAGCACATGTTTAAAGTTCTGCTTAGCGTCTCGCTACGTGATCAAAACGCAATACTTGCCCTTGGGCACCTTTTGAAACAGGAATGTCTGAGTTCACGTTTACATAGAGATTGCCACAGGCGTCGAAACCAATGCCGTTTGGTAGATTGAGATGATCGACGACGACTTGGGTGGTTCCATTCGCTAGCACGCGCAGAATACGACCGCTATTAGGAGTGAAGCCTTGCGTCGAGGGATCAAGTCCCGATGCGTACTGTGAGATGTAAAGATGTCCGTCTGGACCGATTGCCATGCCGATAGCAAGTGTAAGGTTCTTAACTGCATCGCTCACCTTGCCACTAGGCGTGACACGAACCACTTTGGAGGTTCCGGGGGCAAATGGAA
>CAXUGH010000012.1:13625-36094 GCA_964250365.1 uncultured Ktedonobacteraceae bacterium | reverse complement strand
ATGATGAAAAAATGCATTCCACTCGCGCGAGTGGAATGCATTTTTTCATCATCATGATTTCAAAACTTGAAAAATAAAATCAGTACCAACGTTACAATATGTAGCAATTGATCAACCCAGATGGGACCAATCACCTTATAACGGGCCTTGAGGGTGTCTACGATATAGTGCGTGACAAGAATGAGGGCCGCCGCCAGCCATGAGGCGTGACCAAAGAGGACAAATGTCGCGGTATAGGTCGCGCAGTGATAAAAATTTACTTCCCAACTCTTCCCCTTCTCCATACTCATCCAGGTGCTTTGAAAGGCAAAGTCACCAACAAAATGGCATGCCAGCCAGATAAGGAGCGTAGAAGCAAAAACCCCAGATATCATAGACGTTCTCCCTTGTTATACTTTGTGCTGAGTATACTAGGGAGAATGGAACTCTACAATGAACAACCTCTCACTCTGAAAGTGAACTATTCCACAGTCGCAACTTGCCCCATCTCTACACGGCTGATTTTGCCACCCCATGTAGTGTTGGTATAGATACGTAGCAAGAGCAATGCTGCTATCAATATCCAGAAACAGAAGGCAAGGTCTTGCTCTAAGAAGGCACTGTCTACCATTCCTTGCACAAGAGCGGCTAACATCGCTGCTCCAACGCCCACCGCTATCCAGCGCAGAGATTCGTTTTCTCTCAGTGTTCTTGTAGCAAGTTGTCGCAAAATTCGTGACAGGAGCCAGAAGAACAACACAATTACAGCGACAAAGGCTAGCAAGCCGAATATGCCCATACTCACCCATACATGCAGGAAGATGTTATGCGGATGCGACAGGTCTGGCTCGTAGCGTAAACCAGTGTCCTTGTGCGTCACAGGGTCTTCTTTGATCCAGTAGTGACGATGAGAGTCACAAATAGGATTGCTGCTGTAATAGCAGAGCCAGTTGTCCATACCATAGCCCAGCCACGGACTATCGGAAATCATACGGAATGCACTCTCCCAGAGATAGATGCGCTTTGTCGCTGTGCTTACCGAGGAAATCCCTTTTCCACTCGCACTATCATGATGATTCACAAAGGCATTCACAATCTGCGTGCGGAATGTAAAAGTTGCGATGAGCAGAGCGACGACTAACACACCGCTTCCAACAAGCAGGATTTTTCGATTGCGAACGGAGAGAGCCACCACAAAGAGCAGAGCGAAAGCAATGGCAACCTCCGCACCAAGCGATTGCGTCATGTATAACACAACAAGCATCGGCAGACAACAGGCGAGAGCAAGCAAGCGCAGGCGCATTGATACGTGTGCTAGCAATAACGCGAAACTTATTGGTAGCACATAATCGAAGAGCAGGCCAATACTATTCGCGCTTCCATAGACTGCGTGGACACGTCGCACGCCGTCCTCAAGTGGAACGGTATTTTTGAAAAAGATGATTTGTGCGAGTCCAAGCAGTGCTATAAGTAGCCCACTTCCGATCAATGCTCCAACTAAGCGCGTGATATCCTGGCGTGTGCGAAGGCAAGCTAGTAAGAGCAGTACATATATTAGCGGATCAACAACCTCTTCACGGAACGCACGTAGGGCGATGGTACGATTGAAAG
The DNA here is from genome assembly GCA_964250365.1 of uncultured Ktedonobacteraceae bacterium. GTDB lineage: Bacteria > Chloroflexota > Ktedonobacteria > Ktedonobacterales > Ktedonobacteraceae > JBBQVS01. Next base: position 34,504 of record CAXUGH010000012.1, on the reverse strand, counting down.
CGATACCGACAGAAACCGCAGCCATGAGCAAAAATATCAGTATCGGTACAAAAAACGGTCCTAGACGACTACGCAGTTGTGACCAGGAGAGCCAATAGTTCCAATGTTGTCGTCGTACAGCCAATTGTAGTAGTGCGACAACTACACAGGTTGCAAGTGCGATCTCAACGAGGCTAAACGCATAGTGACCGTATACGACTTTCTGTTGCGCGTAGTAGGGCAAGCTAAGCGGTAATAACGCAACGGCGACGGGCAAACTATACCAGCACAGAAGCCCGAAAATCAATAATAATGGCAACGTATATAAAGGATGTGCTGTGAGCGAATGAGCAAAGGTGAAGCGACCAATATGAATATTTGCGTTGCCCAGCATATAGTAAAGGGCTATCGACACGATAAGCCCTCCTTCAACTAGCCGGTTACGCCAGAAAGGAGAAAATTCTGCCTCCGCCTTGTGTCCAGAATCAGGGGGCGGCTCAGCGGGAGCCTCTAAAGCACTTTTATGTTGTGTATCTACATCCATTTGTATATGTACCGTCATGTATTTTATTTATAAAGAGATTTAATCTGTAAAGACGAGGGCGTAATGAATTATTGCCCCTACATGGTAAAACGTCAGAAAAATAAAAATCAATGCGCTTAACACCAAGAGTACTCTCAGTGTCAAGCGCATGAAACATTGAAAAAGGTGTTAGCGGCTGATTTCTGATACAAACTGGCGGAAGACATGCATATGATGGTCGATATCATCCTGTGTATGTTGTACGGAGATCGTCCACTGGTCATCGAGTCCTGGTGGGAAGAGAATACCACGATTGACGAGGAAAAGCCAGTAAGCATACGAAAGGTCCATATCAATGTCCCACCAAGCACGGTAGTTACGCGCTCGCTGGTAGCGAAACATGGCACAGCCCTTCGCACCAATCTGTGCGACGTGCATAGGCAGGTCAAATTCTTCGATAACACCGCTATAGCCATCAGCAAGTTGCTGCGAGAGCGAGTTGGCATGAGCGTGAGCTTCTGGTGTGAAGATTTGCGTCAATGTCACCAAACCGGCACGCATTGACATCGGATTGCCGTTGAAGGTTCCCAGATGCAGAACTTCGCCACTGCTGATATGATCCATAATCTCTTTGCGTCCACCGAAGGCACCGATTGGCATACCACCACCAATAGACTTGGCGAGACAGATTAAATCAGGTTCAACAGGATAAATCTCGGTTATTCCGCCAGGAGCGACTGTCACGCCCGTTTTCACCTCATCAAAAACGAGTAGGACATCGTGACGACGCGTAATGTCGCGTATATTTTGCAGATAGCCCTCGTCCGGTAGCATAATGCCAACATTCATCAGCACGGCCTCGGTAATCACGGCGGCAACCTCTCCCTCATGCTCCGTCAGAATGCGGTCGAGAGCCTCGGCGTCGTTGTACGGCGCGATAAGAACGTTGCCCTTCACATCGGCTGGAATGCCCTTCGAGGCCGGCACGGTGTTTGGATGATCGGCAGGTCCAGCGGCCTCACGCGAAGGCTTGGTACTCATCATTACTACATCGTGATGCCCGTGATAGGAACCCTCGATCTTGACAATCTTATCACGATTTTTGTGTGCGCGTGCAAGTCTCAGCGCATCCATCGTCGCCTCGGTACCAGAGTTCGAGAAACGCACCTGCTCTAATGGCGCGAAACGGCGTATAAGCTCTTCAGCAAGAAAGGTCACATCAGCCCCTGGCAGAGAATATAATGAGCCTTTGCCCAGTTGATCGCGCAATGCCTCTACCAGTACAGGATGCGAATGTCCGACGAGCAAACTTCCAAAGCCGAGGTGAAAGTCCGCGTACTCGTTACCATCATAGTCCCAGATATGGCTGCCCTCGGCACGGCTAATGAAGAGCGGATAAGGGGGAACGGCCTGGAACGAACTAGAGACTCCAAGCGGTAGCGACGCCATACTACGCTCGTGAATTTCATGAGAGCGTGGAGTGCGCTTTCTAAACTCTGCATCCTCGCGTGCAATAATCTCTGAAATCAGTTTGGGATTGACCGTGATAGGTTCCCGTAACATAAAAAGTCCTTTCTTCTTGAATAACACCGCTTGTTTCTACCAGTATAGTGTACCCAAGAAAAAAGAAAATAGCAATAGACAGACGTATAAAGTACGATATCCGCAAATTTTCTCTGAAAATTTGCGGATATCGTACTTTATACGTCTGTCTGTACAACCCACAATTTCGCCGCTGAAACAGGGCTAATAGACACCTCACGTTCAGCAACACGTAGTCGCACGTTCTCGTGGTTCTCTAATGCATTATCGTCATTGTGGGCAAGAACCGTCAATTGCATCCCTGGCATCAATCCTTTTTCCTCGAAGTAGCGAATCAGTCCCTCTTCGTCTTCGACCACCTCGGAGATGCTGAGGAGCGACACAGTTTCGCCTTCGGCAATAGTTGAGAGGCGTAAGGCGTTGTGGTCTTTGAGGTAGTTGCGGGCATCGACTAAGCCAGGGATGGGGTTGCCATGCGGACAAGTGGTCGGTGTGTTGAGGTTGGCAATGACGCGTGCCTCTACCGCACCAGAGATAAAATGCTCCAGGCGACACGCCTCTTCATGCACCTGATGCCAGGGCATATTCAACATATCGACGAGAAAACGCTCCGTTAGGCGATGGCGTCGTAGCACTGCCTCAGCCGCCTGAATACCCATTTCGGTCAACGTCACGACGCGTTTCTGATCCATCTCGATGTAGCCATCGCGCACCAACCGTTTCAACATCTCGGTTACAGTGGGAGGTGCAACAGCGAATTTTTGAGCAAGCCGCGCTCCGATGACCACCTCGTCTTCCATGCTCATGTTGTAAACGGTTTCCAGATATTCTTCAACGGTTGCGCTTAATAATTCGGGTGTTTTCATTCGTTTGCGCCTTTAGCTATGTCTCAATAGTACAACCTCACTGTAACACGCTCCCTTGCTAACGTCAAGAACAATATATTTCACAAAACAATTCATAATTGATACTTCTGCAACACGGGACGCATTCACGTTTACCGATTTTACAAATGCTTATAGTGAGAGTGAAAGCAGGGGTGTATTCCTCAATACTACACATAGCAGGGATGCCCTCTCCTCCTACAAAGCGACACGCACTCACAGGGAAGGATTGAAACGATGCGTCTGAAGCCATATATGTATAAACAGATTATTCTTATCGTTTGTACTGTCGTCCTGTTGTCAGGCTCTTTTATCTTCACACATATAGAACAAAATGCTCACGCCGCGAATCCAGGAGCAGGAAATACCTGTGCATGGTATAGAATTCGCTTTGGCGACACGCTCGCCAATATTGCCTCTGCCAACCATGCCAATATTTGGGCACTGGCTCGCGCGAATGGAATTGGCAATGTCAACTTAATTTTTGCTGGTCAACTAATGTGTATTCCTCATGCGTCGTCAGGCGGAGTACAAAGTGGTGGTTCTGGTTCGGGTGGCAATGGGAGCGGTGTACTCGCCAGTGGCACTGTCTCATGGTACAACTATGGAGCGTTGCAGTACTCCACGCGAGGTCAAGTGTCTGCAATGTTGCGTCAGATAGCATGGAACTATGGTCTACCAGCGAAGCTTGTCCTGGCTATTGGTTGGCAAGAAAGTGGTTGGACACAGCACGTCATTGCGCGTGATGGCGGCATCGGCGTGATGCAACTCATGCCGTACACCGCTATGACAATCAATGGTACGACTCGTGTATACCGCGACCCCTACAAGCTGTGGGATAACCTCAATCTCGGTGCCACCTATCTACGCTGGCTCTGGGACACCTTTCACGGCAATCTCGATCAAGTAATCAGTGCCTACAACGAAGGCGGGTGGGCAGTGATGCATCGTGGCATCTTCAATTGGACTTACGTCCGTAGTGTTCTCTTCTTGATGAACACGTTCTAGCAATGCAATCGTGTCGCTTTTCAGAAAAGTTCAGAGCAAGTGCTGGATCATAGCCTCGGCTATCGTCCAGCACTCGCTCTGAACTTTTCTGATTTTGAAACACTTGACACATTTGCGAAACATCCTTATACTGAGTATATACACAACCGAATAGAAAACGCATCGAACAGGAAGAGTACATACCCTTACAAGGGATACAGAGAGTCGGGCAGGTGGAAACCGATACCGTTGTGGCTATGGAATGGACCTGGGAGCGAAAGACGAACATTCATCAGAATAAGTAGTGCTTTATCGGAACGTCCCCCGTTATCGAGGACAGGATATACATGTATCCGTAGGGGCCTGATTTATCACGCCCTCTCTATACGATAACGTTGCGTATCCGGCAAATGAAGAGAGTACCCGTACAAGAAAAATAGCTAGACACGGGTAGTCTGAAGAAGGGTGGTACCACGAAAGCTTCGCGCTTCTCGTCCCTGTGTGGATGAGAGGCGTTTTTTATTGCTCTTTTTTCCCTGTTTTCTCTCAATTCTATGATGGAGGGCACATTATGTCAGTCGAAATCGACACACACACACAACTTAGTACGGGCGCGACACAAACACCACTTAAAAAACGTGTCTTCTCCGGCGTGCAGCCTACGGGCAACATCCACCTCGGCAACTATCTGGGAGCTATCCGCAACTGGGTCAAGGCACAGGCGGACTACGATAACATTTTCTGTATCGTCGATCTGCACGCCATCACGTTGCCGATAGACCCGAAAGAATTGCACACGAATACGCGCAAACTTGCGGCACTCTACCTTGCCTGTGGCCTGGACACGCGCTACTGCAAGCTGTTCGTACAATCGCATGTTCACGAACATGCAGAGGCAAGTTGGATTATGAACTGCTTCACACCAACAGGCTGGCTGAACCGCATGACGCAGTTCAAGACGAAGGCGGACGAACATCCCGACTCGGTAGACGCTGGCCTCTACTGCTATCCCGTCTTGATGGCGTGTGACATTCTGCTCTACCAGACGCACTATGTGCCCGTTGGTGACGATCAGCGGCAGCATATCGAGTTGACACGCGATCTCGCACAACGCTTCAATGCTCGCTACAACAAGCAGGTGTTCACCATTCCAGAAGGGCAGATTCGGGAGGTGGGAGCAAGAATTATGTCGCTCGATGACCCAGCAAGTAAGATGAGCAAGAGCGCAGCTAATCCTGGATCACGTATCAACCTGTTAGATGATGCCAAAACCATCAAGCAAAAGATTGGACGTGCCACCACCGACTCCGAACGGCTGGCGAAGTTCGATCCGCAACGCCCCGGCATCACCAACCTGCTCACCATCTACGAGATGTTGACAGGTATGTCGCAGGCAGATATCGAGGCAGAGTTTGAGGGTAGTGGCTATGGAGCGGTCAAAGCTGCCGTTACCGACCAGATTGTGGGGACGCTTGAGCCAATTCAGAAACGCTACTACGAACTCATGAATGACCTGCCAACATTGGAAGCGATTCTCAAGCAAGGTGCCGATGATGTGCGACCAGTGGCAGCGAAGACGATGCGAAATATTAAGGAAGCTGTTGGTTTGGGTTAATGATGTCGGTCTGATTTATCACACCCTTTTTGATACGAGGATAAAACGAGGGTGTAACGGACGAGGGTGTGATAAATCAGACCCGTACAACACGCAAATAGGGAACAGAGAACATGTACTACCCAACATTCGAGGAGGCGCAGAGATTGCGCGATACGGCAAAGACAGAAACCGCAAAACGTCCGTTGTTGCCGCTCTACCGCGACATTCTTGCCGATATGGAGACGCCGGTTTCGGCGTACTGCAAAACGGCACAGCAGCCTTACAACTTTCTGCTAGAGAGCGTGAGCGGTGGCGAGAACGTAGCACGCTATTCATTTATCGGCATCGACCCCTATATGGTGATGATTCAGTGTGGTGAAATGGCGAAACTACGTAGAACGCATGGCAACACGACCACGCTGGAAGAAGTGTCATGTCAGGACCCGCTCGCGTTCATCGAGTCTGAGCTTGGACAGTTTCAGCTTGTGGACTATAGGGGTGCGGCTCGTGACGAACTGCCTAAGTTTCATGGTGGTGCCGTTGGCTATCTCTCCTACGATTCTGTGGCACGATTCGAGCGGTTGGCGACGCCGGAGAAGAATGCGCTTGACTTGCCACTCGCTGTATTTTGTTTTACTGAGACCGTGCTGGTCTTCGATCACGTCAAGCATCGCGTCCGTATCGTCACACACATTCATCTCGACGCGCCGAATCTTGAAGCGGAGTATCAGCGCGGCGTTGCCATTATCGACGACGTACAGCAACGCTTGCATCAACCCGTGAGCTTGCCAGTCGAACCGGAGCCAGTACATGATGAGGCGGCACTACGCGTTACCTCTAACCGCACACAGAGCGAGTTCGAGGACATGGTACGCCGCTCAGTTGAGTACATTCAAGCTGGCGATGTGTTTCAGGTTGTGCCGTCGCAACGCTTGAGCCGTGCCGTCAACGCTGCACCATTCACAGTGTATCGGGCACTACGAGCCATCAACCCATCGCCGTACATGTTCTATCTCGACCTGAACGACTTTCATATTATCGGTGCCTCACCCGAATTGCTGGTACGCTTCGAGGATAACGAAGTGACGATCCGTCCCATCGCTGGTACGCGTCCGCGCGGACTCGACAAACATAGCGACGAACTGCTGGCGAAAGAGCTACAGGCCGACCCGAAAGAACGCGCCGAACACATTATGCTGATCGACCTTGCACGCAACGATGTAGGACGTGTGAGTAGTCCTGGCAGCGTAAAAGTCAGCGAGTTAATGGAGATCGAACGCTACTCGCATGTGATGCACCTCGTCTCGAATGTCACAGGCCAGTTGCGCGAGGATATGACGCCCTATGATGCACAACGCGCTGGTTTTCCAGCAGGTACCGTCTCTGGTGCGCCTAAGATTCGCGCGATGGAGATTATCAGTGAGCTAGAAGGCGAGCAACGCGGCATCTACGCTGGTGCGGTTGGCTATTTCAGTCATTCGGGCAACCAGGAGACCGCGATTGCGCTACGAACGATGGTCATGAAGAATGGACGCGCCTACATTCAAGCGGGTTGTGGCGTCGTCGCCGACTCCGACCCTACAGCGGAGTATCACGAGAGCTTGAATAAAGCAAGGGCACTGTTACGCGCTCTCGACGAAGCAGAACAGCTTGCACAAACGCACAGAGAAGGGAGGGAAAATTAGCTATGCTACTACTGCTTGATAACTACGATAGCTTCACCTATAACCTCTATCAATATCTTTCAGAATTGGGAGCAGAGGTGCAGGTGCATCGCAACGACCAGATTAGTCTCGATGAAATCGAAGCTCTGCACCCCGACTCCATCGTTGTTTCGCCAGGACCATGTACACCGAACGAAGCTGGTTTGTCGTGTCAGGTGATAGAAACTTTCGGCTCACGCATTCCCACGCTTGGTGTCTGCCTCGGTCATCAAGCAATTGGACAGGTCTATGGTGGGCGTGTGATTCGCGCCCCAGAGCCGATGCATGGTAAGACATCGCCCATGTATCACTCTGAGCAGGGAGTGTTTCGTGGCTTGCCCCATCCCTTCGAGGCCAATCGCTATCATAGCTTGATTGTCGAACGCTCGACCTTGCCTGATGTACTAGAGATCACCGCTGAGACCGATGACGGCCTTATCATGGGTTTGCGGCATCGTACCTATCCAGTTGAGGGTGTGCAGTTTCACCCAGAGTCGATCATGACGCCTGTTGGCAAAGACTTGCTACGGAATTTTCTTGAGCGATAACACGCAAGGAGTTATTCAGATGATTCGAGATGCTATTATCGCCGTTGCCGCCGGAGCTACACTAAGTGAGAGCGAGGCAGCAAACGTGATGGAAGAGATTATGACGGGTGCTGCAACCTCCTCACAAATGGGTGCGTTTCTCACGGCTCTGCATCTGCGTTCAGGGCATGAGACCGTTGAGGAAATCACAGGTATGGCGCGTGTCATGCGCGAGAAGGCGGTGCAGGTCCACCTCGATGAACAATTAGCGGCACACGCTCTGGATACCTGTGGTACGGGAGGCGATGGTTCTGGGACCTTCAACGTCTCGACGGGAGCCGGTATTATCGCGGCGGCAACGGGTGCTTCGGTAGCGAAACATGGCAATCGTTCCGCCACGAGTCGTTGCGGCAGTGCCGACGTGTTAGAGGCACTGGGGATACGCATCGACCTTGGTGCTGAACAGGTGGCTCAGTGCGTACAGGAGGTCGGTTTCGGTTTCATGTTCGCCCCAGCCTTTCATCCTGCCATGAAACACGTTGGTCCGACACGCCGCGAAATCGGCATCCGCACCGTCTTCAACTTTCTTGGTCCGCTCACCAATCCCGCGCACACACGCTATCAAGTGTTGGGTGTTGCCGATGGTTCGCTACTCCGCAAAATGGGCGAGGTACTGCTACATATGGGATGCGAACACGCCTTGATTGTACACGGCGAGGACGGCTTAGACGAGTGTTCACTTAGTGCCCCTACCCGTATCTGCGAAGTACGCAGAGACGAGGAGTTGCGTGAATACAAGATTACGCCAGAGGATGTCGGTTTGACCAGCGTGAGCAATCGCCAAGCTCTACAAGGTGGAGACCCAACGTATAGTGCAAACCTGTTACGCGAACTGCTTAGTGACTACAGCGACACGCCAGCTACCCATATGCTGTGCTTGAATGCTGGTGCTGCGCTGCTAGCCAACGAGCAGGTTGAGACACTCACAGAAGGCGTCAAGGTAGCGCGTGCAACGTTACGTGAGGGCAAGGCAAGGCAGAAACTCGCCGATGTTGTTGTCTGTACACAGTCCCAACCAGTTCATTCATAGGTGGCATATGTTTCTTGACCGCATCGTAACACAAACTCGCGCCGACCTTGTACAGCGCAAAATAGATACTCCATTAGAAGAGTTACAGCAACGCGCACGGGCACAGAAGCCACCACGAGATATGGTAGCGGCCTTTGCGCCGCGTTCGCGCGTGCATCTCATCGCCGAGGTCAAACGCGCCTCGCCGTCAAAGGGAATGCTCGCACCACATCTTGATCCAGTGGAACAGGCGCGTATCTATGAAGCAAACGGCGCGTCCGTCATCTCTGTATTGACGGAGCCGCATTTCTTTCTCGGCTCGCCAGAGTATCTTACAGCCATCAAACAAGCCGTGAGCGTGCCCGTTTTGCGAAAAGATTTTATCGTCGATGAATATCAGGTCTTCGAGGCGCGTGCGTGGGGCGCGGATGCGATACTGCTTATTTGCGCCATCCTTGACGACGACCAACTCAAAAACCTGCTCGCACTCGCCCACGAACTACACATGCATTGCTTGGTCGAGGTACATACGCGCGAAGAGGCAAAGAGGGCAACACAAGCGGGTGCCGTAATCATTGGCGTCAATAGCCGTGATCTCGTCACCTTCAAAATGAATCCATACCTGATTCGTGACATTCGCGCCCTTATTCCAGCCAATCGTATCGTCATCGCAGAGAGCGGTATTCATACCGCTACCGATGCCCGTAGACTCGCACGCTATGATGTACAAAGTATGCTTGTCGGTGAATCGCTGGTTGTCTCGAACGATGTAGCCACACAAATGCGAACGCTATTACATGGTGCCAACGAAGAGGTACAAATCAAGATTTGCGGTCTTCGCACTGCTGAACATGTCCAGACAGCGATAACGGCGGGTGCCGATATGCTCGGCTTCATCTTCTATGAACCCAGCCATCGCTACATTCGCCCACAAGACGTATCATCGCTTTTCAGTGAGAATATCGTATCAGAGCAGCAGATACTTCCCGACCGCGTTGGCGTCTTCGTCAACAAAGAGGTTAGCTTCATTAACGACGTGGTTGAAGAGGCAGGGCTACACTACGTGCAACTGCACGGCAACGAATCGCCAGAGTTTTGTCAGCAAATTAAATATCCCGTCATCAAAGCCATTCCACTCAAGAATCCATCAGACCTCGCACAAGTCGAATTGTACAAGAATGTCGTGTGGCGACTTCTGCTAGACACGCCTACAACAGATTGGGGCGGTACAGGCATGACACACGACTGGGAGCTAGCCCACAGCATCGCACAGGAAACACGAATTTTGCTTGCAGGTGGCTTGACACCAGAAAACATCGCGCAAGCACTGCAACAGGTTGATCCGTGGGGAGTCGATGTTAGTAGCGGTGTTGAGACAAACAAACAAAAGGATAGTGGCAAAATACGTGCTTTTATTGAGAATGCACGGAAAAACTTCGTGTAAATATATTTTCGTAGGGACCAGATTTATCGCGTCCGAGGGCGCAATTCATTGCGCGAAATCCTGATCAACATATTATTGATAAAACAAATTATATGCGATAAATCTGGTCCCTACGAAAAATTGGTAGAGAACGAAAGAAGAATCGACATGCAAACACAATCTCAACCGACTTATCAGCACAACGTCTACCCCGACGAGCGCGGACGCTTCGGCAACTTCGGCGGCAAATTCGTGCCCGAAAACCTGATGGCGGCACTTGCAGAACTGGAAACGGCCTATACAAAATCGTTGAACGATACGGCGTTTCAGGCCGAACTAGCCGAGCAGCTACGTAGCTTCGTTGGGCGTCCTACGCCTTTACATTATGTACCACGCTTCTCGGCTAAGGTCGCACCCGATGTCAAAATTTATCTCAAACGTGAGGACCTCGCACATACAGGGGCGCACAAGATCAATAACGCGCTAGGACAGGGCTTGCTGGCAAAATATATGGGTAAGAAGCGCATTATCGCGGAGACAGGGGCTGGACAACATGGTGTGGCAACCGCGACGGTATGTGCTATGCTCGGCCTCGAATGCATCGTCTACATGGGCGAGGTCGATATCGAACGTCAATCGCTCAACGTCTTCCGTATGAAGCTGCTTGGTGCCGAGGTCAGACCTGTGAGCAATGGTACGCGTACACTCAAGGACGCCACCAGCGAGGCCATCCGCGACTGGGTGACGAATGTCGAGACAACCTACTACATCATCGGCTCTGCCGTCGGTCCACACCCCTACCCGCGCATTGTGCGCGACTATCAAGCCGTGATTGGCACGGAGACGCGCCAGCAGATTATGCAACAAGTAGGACGCTTGCCCGATATGATTGTTGCCTGTATCGGCGGTGGTAGCAACGCTATTGGCATGTTCTATCCATTTGCCGATGCACCAGAGGTAAAGCTGCTCGGTGTCGAAGCTGGCGGCGTGAGCATGAAACCAGGAGAGAACGCAGCAACGCTGGTTGCAGGAAAGCCAGGAGTGCTACACGGCACCTTGAGCTATCTCTTACAAAACGAAGACGGGCAGGTACTCGACACGCACAGCATCTCCGCCGGTCTCGACTACCCCGGCGTTGGCCCCGAACACAGTTACATGCGCGATTCGGGCCGTGCCGCCTACGTCTCGGCGAGCGATGCCACAGCCCTACGTGGTCTACAAGCATTGAGCCAGACCGAGGGTATCATTCCCGCTCTGGAACCTGCACATGCACTTGGCTATCTACTCGAAATGGGCGCACAAGGCAACATTCCCGCTAATTCGCTCATCGTCGTCAACCTTTCAGGGCGTGGCGACAAAGACGTAATCACAGTGGCAAAAGCGTTGAATGTTAATTTGTAACTTGGCATATGGGATTTGAAAAATGAGTACATTTCAGTATGACAAACACATACTTGCACGCTACCCAGCGGTCGTTGGCGGGGTCATCCTGGCACAAGGCTTGATCAATGGACCGACGCCAGAGGCTCTCAAAGAGGCATATCAAGCTGAGCAACATGCGGTGATAGAGCGCATAGGCCAGACGCCGTTAAGCCAGATTGCATCACTAGCGGCATGGCGCGGCGTATTTCGTAGCTTCGGTATCGACCCAACACAGTATCGTAGCGCCGCCGAAGCCCTATTACGCCGACTTACAAAGAAGGGTGACATCCCCAGCATCAACGCGCTTGTCGATATTGGAAACCTCGTGAGTATTCGTTACGCCCTACCCGTCGCGGTCTTCGATACGCGCACATTACAGGGAGCCGTAACGGTGCATTTCGCGGAAGGTACGGAGCGTTACACGGTGCTAGGTCAAGACGAAGTGGAACATCCAGAAGTCGGCGAAGTCATTTTCTCTGATGAGACAGGATTGGTAATCGCACGTCGCTGGTGCTGGCGACAGAGTGAGCAAAGCGCGGCACAGGCTCAAACAACAGATGCGATTATCACCGTCGAAGCTCATCATACTGAGGCACATAATGATATCGAGCATGCCCTTGAGGATTTGTTAGCGTTGCTACAGCAATACACAGGTGGAAATTATCGAGCGGCGATTTTAGATGTGAATCATGCTTCACTGTCAAGTGAAACGTAGATAAGCTATAAGAAAAATGACACAAATTATCGACCTTAGCCACGTACTTGAACCAGGAATGCCATCTTATCCGGGGCTGATGGAGCCACAATTCCGTACATGGTTCACGCATGAAGAGAGTGCGGGGCGCGGTTCTTATGCCACCGGTACAACGTTTCAGATTGCGACGTATGAGCTAGGTGGCAATACGGGCACCTATGTTGATGCTCCTTTTCATCGCCATCCGCAAGGGCACGACTTGGCAACGCTCGACATTAGCAAACTTGCAAATGTATCGGGTATCGTCGTTTCCGCTTCGCATGATGGAGCAATTGGACCTGATGCTTTTCGACACATTGACATTCAGCATAAGGCGGTACTAGTTCATACTGGCTGGGCAAAGTATTGGGGCAGTTCTAATTACTTTCGTTCAGGCCCGTTTTTGACAGACGCGGCATGTGAATTTCTAGTGCAGGCCGAGGTCACACTTGTTGGCATTGATTGCGCGAATATCGACGATATGAGCGATACATCACGACCAGCGCACACACGTTTACTCGTAGCGGATATTCCTATCGTGGAGCATCTCTGCAATCTGGAACAGCTATCAGCAGACGATTTTCGATTTTTTGCTGTGCCACCTGCGATTCAAGGGGGTACATCATTTCCTGTACGCGCATTTGCACTTTATAACCTGTAATGCTTTACCGATGTTTATTCGATAATTGAGGAGAGGATAATGGAAACTATACAATCTCATCGAGATACAATCTCGCCTGCTGCTGAAATCACGCAAGCATTCACGCAGGCGCGAAATGAAGGGCGTGGTGCAATCATCCCTTATTTCATGTGTGGCTACCCTTCAGCAGAGCAGAGCGTGGAGATTATCCTTGCGGCGGCTGAGGGTGGTGCGGACATTGTTGAGCTAGGTATGCCCTTTAGCGACCCGCTTGCGGATGGTGCCACTGTTCAACATGCTGGTCACGTTGCTTTGGAACGCGGCATGACTATTCGCGGCTGCATGAAAATTGCTCAGCAGGTTTCGACGAAGGTTGCTACGCCACTGGTACTCATGGGCTACTATAATCCAGTCATGGCCTATGGACTGACGCAGTTTTGTGAAGATGCGAGGGCGAACGGCGTCAATGGCTTTATCATTCCTGATCTGCCGATGGAAGAGGCTACACCTTTGCTGAATGAGGCACAGAAAAATGGTCTTGCGCTTAATTTCTTGATACCGCCGACAACGCCGAATGAGCGTATTGAGAGAATTGCTGAACTCACAGCAAGCGAACAGGGAGGCTTTATCTATTGCGTTTCGCTCAGCGGTGTTACTGGTGCGCGTGCATCCTTGCCGCCACATCTGCAAAGTTTTATTGCTAGGGTCAAAGGCTATACGAAAGAAAGAAATATACCTATTGCTATTGGTTTTGGCCTGTCCACACCTGAGCATATCGCAGAGGTGACAAGCTATGCTGATGGCGCGGCTATCGGCAGTGCCCTTGTACACCTGATTGATCGGCATACCGATGGCACCGAAGCCGAGGCTGTGAGGCAGTATATCCAGAGTTTACGCCAAAAATAGGATTGTATGCACATATCCCTTTTTCTACGGAAAGTGTACACTTGCGTAATCAATGCTGAGTACGCTTGTCACTATCCCGTACAATGAGAACACCGCCCATTTTTCATCGGGTATGGGCGAGTATTCTAAAAGCGAAAGGGGTATGTAGAAATGTTTTGTCGGGGCATTCGGGGCGCGACTACTGTTGAACGTAACGACCGGGAGTCCATTATCGCGGCGACCACTGAATTGCTACAATTGATAGTGGAGCGCAACGAAGTAGATTTGGAAGATATCGCAAGCGCAATCTTCACCATGACGGAAGACCTGGACGCGGAATTTCCCGCGCTTGCCGCACGTTCAATTGGTTGGACAGCGGTACCACTCATGTGCATGCGTGAAATTCCAGTGCCGGGAAGTTTGCAAAGTTGTATTCGCGTCCTGCTTCATGTCAACACGACGCGAAGTGGTGCTGAGATGCAACACATTTATATCCGTGACGCGGTAAGTCTGCGTCCCAATATCAATAGCATGAGCAGGTAGTCTATCCCTACAACGAGTGTGTAGAGGCGAAGAGCATCAGGCAATCAAAACAACGGCGTTGCGATCTGCCCTCTAGTTCTGGCAGTTGTACGCCAGTTTGTCGAACAACCATAAAGGAGTATTTGCATGATTGTCGTGATGAAAGCGTCAAGTAGCGATGAACAGATCAACCACGTCTTAGATTTCTTGAACAGGCATGGGCTATCAGGACATCCTTCAAGCGGAGTCGAGCGCACTATTATTGGTGTATTGGGTGCGGTTGGACCTTCGGGGGCGCCGGGAGGCATTGGCGGCATCAATCCCGCGCTAGGAGAGTCATTAGAAGGATTGCCAGGGGTGGAGAGTGTGCTGCGTGTATCGAAACCATACAAGCTGGCGAGCCGCGAATTTCACCCACAGGATACTATCGTTGATATCCCTGTAGCATGTGTGCAAGAGGGTGTTGTGCATATCGGAGGCAGCGAAATAGTGATGATGGCTGGTCCCTGCACCGTCGAGAGCGAAGAGCAACTGATGACCACTGCCGAGGCCGTCCGCAAAGAAGGTGCGGTGATATTGCGCGGAGGTGCCTTCAAGCCCTCAACCTCACCCTATGGCTTTCGCGGCATGGGTGAAGCTGGACTGAAACTACTGGCAAAGGCTCGCTCTGAATTTGGCATGGCGATCATTACCGAAGTCATGACACCAACCGATGTGCCGATGGTGTGCGAATATGCCGACATTCTGCAGATTGGCACACGCAACATGCAGAACTACATGCTGCTTGACGAGGTTGGACGCACGAATAAGCCCGCTGTTCTCAAGCGCGGCATGTCGGCTACCTTCGAGGAGTGGCTATTGGCGGCTGAATACATTCTCTCGCAGGGCAATCGCAACGTTATTCTATGTGAGCGGGGTATTCGTACCTTTGAGAAGATGACGCGTAACACGATGGATATCAGCGCAATTCCGCTCATCAAACAACTCTCACACCTACCAATCATCTCCGATCCCAGTCAAGGTACGGGTCGGCGTGATCTGGTTGGACCAATGTCGCTCGCCTCCGTCGCCGTCGGCACGGATGGGTTGCTGATCGAAGTACATCCAAATCCCGATGAAGCCCTCAAAGACGGGGCGCAATCGCTAACCATCGAGCAGTTCCGTGAACTGATGCCCCAGCTTGAAAAGGTTGCCGGAGCAGTTGGACGCACCTTTGTCGAAGAATAGAAAAATAAGTATAGGTAAGAGCGCATGTTTCTCGAAACATGCGCTCTTACCTATACTTATTTTTCTATCTCACGCTGCAGAATCTGCTCAGCAACCTCTGTAAGATTAGCCCCAATCACGTCGGGTTTCTCTACCAACGGGTCAAGTACCATGCCAGGACGCGCGACAAAAGCGGCGGCACAGCCAGCACGTAACGCTCCTGCAATATCCCAGGAGTGGGCCGCAATGAGCCGCACGTCGCTAACAGCAACGCCTAATTGTTGTGCCGCCATACGATAAGGTTCCGGCGCGGGCTTCAAACGTTTGACGCTATCGGCAGAGAGAACTTGCTCAAAGTAGTGGCTGAGACCTGCGTTGCTCAATTGCGCCTGCGCCACTTTCTCGGTTGAGTTCGTCAAAGCTGCTAGGCGTAGACCAGACTGCTTCAATTTGCCGAGGTTCTGTTCCACTTCAGGATGCGGTGGCAAATGTTGCATACCATCACGAATGCGTTGGCGATCACCATCGTTTATCTTCACGCCTTGCCGAGCCGCGAGCATCTCGAACGCGGCAATACCGACTGAGCCGAAATCAGTGTAGGCGTTCGTTATAATAGACACAAAAGCAGATTGTAAAAGCTGAGTAAACCACGCTTTACGTAACGCAGCATCGCCAAAAAGTTGCTCAAATTGAGCGTCAAAATAGCTCAAATCTAGCAAGGTTTCGTTCACATCGAAGACGCATACACGAGGCATAATATATTCCTTTCTCTCTACGAAATAGCTTATCCAAATCCTAGGCTCGCCTGCCCATACAAAGTAGTGGTACGGGAACGCTCTACTGGCATTCCCTTACGCATATGACTCAACGCACGACTTTGACTATATCCGTAGCGTTCGAGCAAGCTTAATGCAACATGATTTTGAGCAGAAACAAAAACTGTTGGTGCTACATCATAAGGAAGAGCTAAAGTATGTTGTAGTAGTTGCTCGGCATCCTCAACAGTGCTAGCTACCCAGGGACCGATTGTATGCATTTGTGCAATTGCATAGCCTGTTATATCACCGCGATCATTACGAGTAACAAAAACACGTTGCGGATTATCAGCATAGAATGTTACTAACAATGCCTCGCGCGACGCGCCAAATTGCTTTGAGTCAAACGCAACAAGTTGGGTAAATTCGTCATCTCGCAACAATGAAACATGCTGGATGGTACTGGCGGGAACTGCTACTTTTTGTGTGCGCCGCATGTCGCATGTCTTGTCATCCACTATAAAACCATATTGTAGATATAATGGCTCCCCTGCAACACTGGCATCGAGCAATGCCGTCTGACAGTTCCGCTGGTCTAACCATGATAGAATAGAGTCCATTAGCAGTTTACCTATACCACGTTTTTGCATTGCTGGATGTACGGACATCAAACCAATATACGCGAAGGAGCTATAATCAAGGGCGGCACCAAGTCCAACGATGGTATCGCCATCTCTCACAACAAACGCGCCATCAGGTTGCAACGCCAAATAACGTTGAAGCGTCTTTTTGCGCCCATTCGTCAAGTTATATGCGGCGATGACTACTTCGTCTGCGGCATCAAGGTCTGTTTCGAGTAGTGGTTGTACAGAAAAACTCATAGGTGTCTATACCTTACTAGTGCTGCATTGTACAGCTTACGATTAGTTTGAATCCAGGAAAGTGTTTGGGCGTCACTAAAAGAGAAGAGGGCACGTCCTTGTGTCTCTGTAGTAGGTTCAAATGTATCAAGAGACTCAACTTGTCCCCAATAAAAAACTTGGTAGCAATCGGGATAGGGATAGTTATATGCTGACGGTTTTGGTCCAAGCAACCGAAGACGTTGATAGCCAAGAAGGTGCAGCAGGTCTAGCTTTGCTCCTGTTTCCTCATACACTTCTCGACGTACAGCCTCTGCGGGTGTCTCTCCTGGCTCAATATGCCCACCTGGAATATCCCAACCTCTATGCCTTAAATTTGTCATGAGGAGACAATCATCCGAAAAAATTATCGCTAGGGCGGTAGTCACTAATTCTAAAGGAGGCATGGTAGCGGAAAGAATAGTACTAGCTTCATTGGGCTTCGGCAGCCAAACGATGTCTCTTTCTATCTGAAGAATGGTCTCTGCTTCTCTCATAGTAAGTACTTTCCTTTTTTCACATTTTGTTCCACTGCAACCACTTCTCCTCGATTTCTTTTTCCAAGTCTATATCATAAAACTTCGCCAGCAAAAGCGTCTGACAGAAAACATCCGCTACTTCTTTAGAAAACTCTGCTTGAATTTCTTCGGCGGTTTTCCCTTTTGTACGCGCTCTACCTGAAAGCATGAGATAGCTCTGAACAAGTTCACCTACCTCTTCCTGCAATTTTAAGACAAACCATGTTGCATCACGCTCGATATGAAATTTTTCGGCGTATATTTGTGAGACTTGCTCCACTTCTGTTGCTAACTGTTTTACATCCATGTATACTTACCCCCTCTTAAAATTGTTTACCAAGCAAAAGGCTACAGGAAACACTATCGACGTAAGCACCGTGATAAAATATAGGTTATCACAATGCTTAGACATGTACTGCTTTATAGCAAAAAAGAACATAGACAGATAACAACATTATGCTTTCTTTTCCTATCATATTATTGCGATTGACTGTTGCCATTGTTTTAGGTGCTTTGATTGGGCTTGAGCGCGAGATGAACGAGCATACGGCAGGTATGCGTACCAATGCGCTCGTTGCACTTGGTGCTGCTCTCTTTACAATTATCTCTGCATACGGTTTTTTAGATTTGCTCAAGTATCCACATGTTTCGCTTGACCCAACTCGTGTGGCCTCGTATGTTATTGCCGGTATTGGTTTTCTGGGTGGTGGCGCGATATTCTTTGTGCAAAATAGAGAGCGCGTGAAAGGTTTGACAACGGCGGGAGCAATCTGGGTCGTTGCAGCGGTGGGTATGGCATGTGGTGTGGGCTTTCTGTGGGAGGCAATCGCAACAACTATACTTGCGTTGATTGTCTTAATCTTACTACGTTTTGTCGAACGCTTACTGATACGAAGGCACTCTTCGAGCCGTTTTCAGATTCGTGTAGGTACAACGTCGCCAGCAGACGGGCTTATTGGACAGATATACAAATCTTGTATTCAGAACGATGTGAGCATCGAAAATGTAGGCATACAGGCAGAGCAAGAGGAAACAACCATCACGCTTACCAGTCGTGCGAAAAGTGCCTCTGGCTTGAATAGAGCGATTGGAGTGTTACATTCATTATCTGGCGTTAAGACAGTCGAGGCGAATATACGCGATGCCAATCGAAAGGATGCGCTGAACGAAGATATCGAACTCTAACAATGGAGCAGGTATGATGATATCCGCTCCATTGTTAGGGTTCTTTTTATTTGTTGCTTGCGCGTAGTCGTGGGAACACGTCACGGGCATATCTTTCGAGGAAGCCGCTCTGGTCGGGGCCGGAAAAGTGGAAAATCAGGCAGTCAAAGCCATAGTCAATGTACTGCTGTGCGAACTGAACGTGATCCTCAATCTTTGATGAGAAACATCCTGTTTTGAGAACGGTATCTTTACCCACAACCTCGCCATTCTCCTGTGCCATCTTAGGCGTGTAGATGTTCGCGTCGTACAGTGCTGGTATGCCCGTACTGGACCAATACTTGAGGAATTCCTGTACAGCAGTGTCGATATCATCGGTGTAGGCAACGTTTAACTCTACAATACGATGCATTTCCGACGGGTTTTTACCAGCTTTCCGCGCACCTTCCTCAAAGTTTCCGATAATCTCTTTATAGATGTCGGGCTGTTTTCCACCAACGCTCCACAGACCATCGCCATACTGCCCGGCGTATTCCGCTCCATGAGGTGCAAGTGCGGAATAGATGATTTTCACGGGAGAGGCGGGAGGTGTATACAATTTCAACTTCTGCGTTTGGTAATACTTGCCCTCGAAGGTCACTTCCTCACCGTTCCACAAGGCACGCATAAGTTGAATCGCCTCTATCAAACGGTCACGTCGCTCCGCATAGCTAGGCCATTGTCCCGTCGCTGCGAACTCATTGAGAGCCTCACCGGTGCCGAGACCAAGTGCGAAGCGGTTTGGTGCCAAATGCGTCATCGTCGCAGCAGCTTGTGCGATAACGGATGGGTGATAACGTAGAATAGGACAGGTTACGCCTGGGCTGAGGATTGTGCGCTGTGTCTGCGTAGCGGCTGCACCTAACCACGACCACGTAAATGATGCCTGTCCAGCCTCACTCCACGGATTCATATGATCGCTCACGTCGATCCAGTCGTACCCTGCTTTATCAGCAACTGCTGCATATTGCAGCAACTCCACTGGCGGGTATTGCTCTGGGCCTGCTTTCCATCCAAGTTGTAACATTGTTTTTTCCTCCTACATCACTATTTTCATATCGCTTTTGGCAATAGACATAAGCATAAAGAAAGTGTGCATCGGCTCTGTAGGCGTATGCACACTTTTATCTCGTTTCGGCTTCCGTAAAAGTTTCAGTCTTTAACCTCAAAGAGGGGAAGTTTAGCTAAGCACAACAGCGAAACTTTTTCGTATGTACAATCGTGAAAACTCAAGAGGAGAAATTCTATCACCCCATAGAAAAGAAAGAGGTATTGTATGCCAGATGCTAAATTGCACTATGATAAAGAAGATAAACAAAATCGTTCTAAAAAGGCCGAATCACGCTTAATGGAGGAAGAGGGCGAAAAGCGTAATGGTAGCGATTCGGATGCACATAGTGGTCGTAAGCAGTCCCGGTTGCATGAAAACCACCGCGACGAGAATGACAAACAACCAATGCGCGACCCTGCCGAGTTCGAGCAAGATTTGACCGCAAACGACCTCGCGGGTGAGAATCATGGTATGAGCAACCAAATTCAGTATGCTCACAATGCCGCCGAATTCAAGGAGATGCACTCAGTCACGCTTGCCGACTTGACGAACGACGAACTTGAGAACATTTCGATAGTGTCCGAAGGAACGCGTTTGCAGCAAGGTGCGAAGTATATCGACCTGCACCATCTGGAACAGGGAGAGTTTACCGCAACCTCTGAAATGGTGGCAAGCCCAAGTAGTGCGTATGTCTCTAAGAAAGACACAGACTATATACTGTGGAATCGCCTCAATGAAGTAGACACTACTGCACGCCTTGATGAGTCTGCTCCTGAATCTTAAAAAGCACAACAAAAAAGAGCCAATGCTT